>JAYTMI010000643.1:0-2259 GCA_043728625.1 Saprospiraceae bacterium
TCATCAAAGTGGACTTTGGTGAAGCCGCCCCTTTCAACGGCATCTATGCCAATGGGCGTACAGGTTTTTATGAACACAATCTCTATCCTTTGCGCTACAACAAAACAGTTTCGGACTTAACAAAAGAAATCAATGGCGAAAGCATTATATGGGCGCGCAGCACTTGGGCGGGCAGTCAACGCTATCCATTGCATTGGGGCGGCGATGCGGAGTCATCTGACATGGGCATGCAAGCGGAACTGAGGGGTGGATTGTCGCTCGGTTTGTCGGGTTTCACGTTTTGGAGCCATGATATTGGCGGTTTTACGAAGCGCACGCCTGAGAATTTGTACCGTCGTTGGTTGCCTTTTGACGTGCTGTCGTCACACACACGTTGTCATGGACAACCACCATCATTTGTTCCAATCAGTCAAACATGTGAACGGTAAAGTCTTGTGGGCAAACGGGCATTTATTGTTTTGGCTATCACTATTCCCTTTTGTATCGGGCTGGATGGGACAAAACAATTTTGCCTCGTTACCTGTCTTATTTTATGGCATTGTCGCACTCATGGCAGGTACGGCTTATTACATTTTGTCTTTCCAATTGATAAAAACACATGGTAAAGACTCTACCTTAGCAAAAGCCCTGGTACTGGTCAGCGTGTTTCTTTATACAATCCTCGAAATGATATATGGACAGAACATTTTTGTTGGAATGAAAACTTCACATTAGTCATTGGCATTTCGCCAACTGGTCGTGCAGCGGTTGAAAAGTTAAAATTGAATAGGTTAAGTGTTGTGAATCTTAGAACAGTTTTATATAAAGTAGGCGAACATCCAAAGTAAACAAATACTGCGGGGGCGTTTTTAACAAATTTAATTAGCATTGACACGAATTTAATCACAATAAATTCGTGTAATTCGTGAAATTCGTGTCAACCCAAAAGTCGCACTGCATCTTTCGCAAAATAAGTCGCTATCACATCTGCACCTGCCCTTTTGATGGATGTTAACATTTCCATTTTTGCACGGTCTTCATCGAGCCAACCCATTTTGGCAGCCGCTTTCACCATCGCATATTCGCCCGACACTTGATAGGCAGCTACGGGTACGTGAACTGTGTTTTTTACTTCTCTGATAATATCGAGGTACGACAAAGCGGGTTTCACCATCACAATATCTGCCCCCTCAGTAATATCGAGCTGTACTTCGCGCAAAGCCTCTACCCTATTCGCTGGATTCATTTGATACGATTTTTTGTCACCAAAACCCGGAGCGGAATCGAGCGCATCTCGGAAAGGTCCATAAAAACAAGACGCATACTTAGCAGAATACGCTAAAATGCCTGTTTTATGCAAATTTTCTGCTTCCAAAGCCCGCCGAATCGCACCAATGCGTCCGTCCATCATATCGCTTGGCGCAACAAAATCGGCACCCGCCAAAGCATGAGAAACAGACATTTGCGCCAAAACTTCTACACTTTTGTCATTGACAATTTCAAAATTTTCGACGATGCCATCGTGTCCGTAGCTTGAATACGGGTCAAGCGCAACGTCTGTCATGACGCACATATCAGGCACAGCGTCTTTTATGGCTCGAATTGAGCGTTGCATCAACCCATCCCTATTCAAGGCTTCTTTGCCCAAATTGTCTTTCAAAGCATCGGGAACTTTCACGAAAAGGAGGACGGTTCGCAAACCCATTGCCCACAATTCTTTGACTTCTTTAATGGTCAAATCAAGGGAACGACGGTAATAATTGGGCATAGAAGCGATTTCTTCTTGAAAATTTTCGCCTTCATCAATGAATAAAGGAACGATAAAATCATCAGGCATGAGCCAAGTTTCTTGAACTAAGCGGCGCACCGCATCACTGCGGCGGAGGATACGTGGACGGATAATCATTATTTTTTTAGATTGTAGGATTGTTAGATGTTAAGTACAAGGATTCCGCTGAATGAGGTGCAAAGTTAATTTCTTTGAAGGCACTCAATGCAAAATGCTGTTTTTAGGCGAATTATTGACTAAAAAATGATACTTACGCTTTTTCACCAATGTCCAATTCGTTTGTTTTGTTCTTATTTTCAAGCAAATTCAAAAAATTAGAAGAAGAAACCACTTTCTCTTGCAATTCCGTTTCCAATCTATTCAGTGCTGCATTCGCAATGCGTCCACCTTCTACAGCCGATTCATGGTTTTGATTAAAGCCTTTTGCATCGTCTTTTATCGTCACACGTCGCGTCACTTCCTCGCTCAATGCGACAAAAATGAGTTCCAAT
>JAYTMI010000644.1:0-3203 GCA_043728625.1 Saprospiraceae bacterium
TACACGTATTAATTATGCAACGAATGCGCTCAACAATCAATTAACAGTATCCATCAACAGCCTCGCTTATCCATTGACTTGCAATGGTTTTGCAGAACCAGCACGTGATACAATTGACTTATCTGTGTTGAAAAAAAGCGACATCCCTTTTCAGATAACGCTCAAAGATGTCATTATTAATGATGGCACGTTACACGTTGAAGATGGTCGTTATATGTTTGAGATGAAGAAAGAAAACGGCATTTCGATGCCTAAGAAAGAGATACTCCGCGTGCCACAAGCCGCTATGTGGGGTTTCATTGCTACAGATAATGGTCAAGACGCACGTTATACGCAAATGATTGACAGTTTGAAAACCTTTTCGACCCCCCTCAGTATGCCAACAGGCGATTACGGTTATTTCAACTATACAGGTACTGACATTGGTATTGCGGCGAAATTTACGACGACAAAGCCAACGATTCGCCGTTTTATCCTCCGTCAAACGGGAACAAAAGAGCAATTGAATAACGTTTTAAAATATTTTCGAACCGTTGCAGGTATTGATTTTATGGTATTGACTTATGACGGAAAGAGTTATGTGAAGTAGCAAACCATGTATTTAGCACCTTTGAATTATGACCGATTTTTCAATTCATTTTGATGATTTTACTGAGGGGGTCAATTTTGAACATACATTTTTTGGTATTGCTTCGGGCTTTTGCCTTTGATAGCCTTGAATTGACAATTGAAATTAGACACTGTATTGTAACCACTTTCATAACATACTTGGGCGATGGAAATTTTGGTATCCATCAATAATTTACAAGCATGTCCGATGCGAATTTCGCTTACAAAATCTGAAAAAGTCTTATTGGTTCGACTTTTAAAATAGCGACAAAAGGCAGCTTCTGCCATATTTGCCAAAGCCGCTACTTCTGATAAACTGATTTTTTCTTTATAATGTTTCATCACATATTCATGCACCAAACGCATCCGTTCTGTTTCTGAAATTTTATGCGTATTTTCATAATCCATACTTGTAATAAATTGATTATCATTTGATTGTGCTAATTTATGCAAAATGGAAAGTAGCTTTAAAATCCCATCGAAGCCACTCAATGTCACCAATTCTGTTAAACCTTCTACAAGGGACTGTTTCATGTCGTTTTGAATATCTAAGCCCATTCTGCTTTTTATCATCAGTTGTTTTAAAGCATACATTTCAGGTTTTTCAAAAAAATCTTTTCCTAAAAAATCTTCTGTAAAATAGACGACAATGCCTTGGGTTTGCAAGGTCGTATCGCGCTCAAAATAGGCACGGTCACTGCGCCATAAATGCGGCATATTGGGTCCTAAAAAAACCGTATCGCCCGCTTCAAAATGCCGAATATCGTCGCCGATGAAACGCGTTCCTGTGCCTTCAATCACTGTGAAAAGTTGAAAATGGGGATGAAAATGCCAATTAGTGTCGAAATGAGGTTCATTCAATGTCTGGACAATGTAGGATTGGTTCAGGCTTTCGAGCGATTTTTTAAGTAATGGTTTCATTTTATGTTTTACTGAATATTGACAGTAATTTTATTTTATTAAAAAATAAATATCAAAATACAGTCAAAAGTAGTAAAAAAACGCCTTTTTTAGGTAGTTTCTAAGCTCTAATTTTGTTCAAAAATAATAAGTATGAGGCTTGGAATGAACCTTTTATTATGGGGAACGGACATCAACGAATCTCTTTTCCCTGTACTCGATGAAATTAAATCGCTCGGCTTCGATGCGGTAGAAGTGCCTATTTTTAACTTAAACCCTGATGATTGGCACGTTTGGCGACAAAAATTAGACGATTTGGGCTTACAACGCTTGGCTGTGGCTATTAATGGACCCGATGCGGACCCCCTCAGTATGGACGCTGTTATGCGCGCTCATGCCTTAGAAAACAATAAAAAAGCCTTAGATTGTGCAGAAATTTTAGGCGCAAAGCTGCTTATGGGACCTATTCACTCCGCATTGGGCGTTTTTACAGGCAGTCCCGCTACCGACGAAGAATGGCAATATGGCGTAACGCATATCCGTGCTTTAGCGGAATATGCGGCGACGAAAAACATCACTTTGGGCATCGAGTATTTGAACCGTTTTGAGACCTATCTTTTCACTTGCACCGACGATATGTTGCGGTTTGTAAAAGACGTAAATCATCCGAATTGTAAAATTATGTTCGATACATTTCATGCCAATATTGAGGAGAAAGACATACCAAGTGCCATTGAAAAATGTGGTGATTACCTCGTTCACATTCAGCTTTCTGAAAACGATAGAAGTACCGTCGGTAAAGGACATATTGATTTTGAAAAAATTATAAAAACTTTAAAATCAATGAATTATAAAGGCATGATCAGCATTGAAGCATTCAGTATGAAATTGGCAGCCGCCAATATTTGGCGACCCATGTTTGAATCAGAAACGCAATTGATGACGGATAGTATAAAATATTTGAAAAATTTGACAATTTATAAACAACAAGTATTATGAAAAAAATAAACATCGCCATCGTGGGTCTGGGTTTTGGCTCAGAATTTATTCCCATTTATCAACGCCATCCACATACGAATATGTATGCTATTTGCCAGCGCAACGAAGAAAATTTGAACAAAATAGGTGATGCGTTCAATATCGAAAAACGCTATACCGATTATGACGCATTGCTCAAAGACCCCAATATTGATGCTGTGCATATCAATTCGCCCATTCCCAATCATGCGGAACAGACTCTTAAAGCCTTAAAAGCAGGTAAACACGTCGCTTGCACGGTGCCAATGGCAACATCCGTAAAAGACTGCATGAAAATCGTGAAATTGAGTAAAGAGACAGGCAAAAAATACATGATGATGGAAACGGTGGTGTACAGCCGCGAGTTTTTATTCGTCAAAGAACTCTATGAAAAAGGGGAATTGGGCAAAGTGCAATTCCTCAAAGCGTCGCATCAACAAGACATGGATGGTTGGCCTGACTACTGGCCTGGCTTGCCGCCGATGCACTATGCGACGCATTGTGTCGGTCCTGTTGCGGGTTTATTGAAATTGGAGGCAGAATATGTTTCCTGCTTCGGTTCTGGAACAATTCGGGAGGAATTATCTAAAATTCACAACTCGCCCTTTTCAGTGGAGTCGGCGCATATTAAGTTCAAAGACAGTGATTTGAGTGCGTATGTCTATCGTTCCTTATTC
>JAYTMI010000645.1:0-1837 GCA_043728625.1 Saprospiraceae bacterium
CTTAAAGCCAATCGCCTTTTTGATGGCGAAAATACCCATGAGCAGTGGGGTATTGTTGTCAAAAATCAAAAAATAGATGCTGTTGGCAGTCAAAAAGACTTGGAACGCAACTTGCCAAAAGATGCGCAAACGATTGACTTTGGCGATGCAACGCTGTTGCCAGGACTGATTGAAGGGCATTCTCATTTGCTTTTGCATCCTTATAATGAGACGAATTGGGACGACCAAGTGTTGAAAGAACCGCGTGCGATGCGTGTAGCCCGTGCGACTGTTCATGCCGAAAAGACTTTGATGGCAGGTTTTACGACTGTTAGAGACTTGGGTACTGAGGGGGCTGATTACGACGATGTGGGCTTGAAACAGGCGATAAATGCAGGTATTATCAAGGGACCACGTATGATTGTTGCGACTCGGGCATTGATTGCAACGGGCAGTTATGCACCCAAAGGGTTTAGTCCTAATATCGAAGTGCCACAAGGTGCAGAGGAAGCCGATGGACACGATGGCTTGATAAAAGCGGTACGGACACAAATTGGTAAAGGGGCGGATGTGATAAAAATCTATGCGGACTATCGTTGGGGACTTTTTGGCGAAGCGAAACCGACTTATACTTTAGATGAAATAAAACTGATTGTAGAAGTAGCTGCTTCAAGTGGTCGTGGCGTTGTCGCTCATGCGGGTACAGCTGAAGGGATGCGCCGAGCAATTGAAGGTGGTGTGGAAACGATTGAACATGGCGATGCGGGAACGCCTGAAATTTTCCGTTTGATGGCTTCAAAAAACGTCTGTTTGTGTCCGACTTTAGCGGCTGGTGATGCCATCAGTCAATATCGAGGCTGGGTGAAAGGTAAAGACCCTGAACCTGAACGATTGCAAAAAAAACGCACTACTTTTAAGGATGCATTGGCTGCCAAAGTTAAAATATGTATGGGCGGTGACGTGGGTGTTTTTCCACATGGTGATAATGCGCGAGAAATGGAAATGATGGTGGATTACGGCATGACACCGCTTGAAACCTTGCGTTCAACAACCTCTATTAATGCCGATGCGTTTCATTATGGTGATAAAATAGGACGTTTGCAAGGTGGCTTATTAGCAGATATCATAGCTGTGAATGGCAATCCGATGCTTAAAATAAGTGATATCAGGCAAGTGAAATTTGTGATGAAGGATGGTAAAATCTTTAAATCTGAAAAATGAGACCCCCCTCAGTATTTTGTGTTTAACAAACCTTAATTATTAGTTATTTAAACGTTTTGTTATGTTTTTTTTTAAAAAAACGTTTTGCTCTAGTGTAACAAAGGGCGAATTGTTTTTTATATTTGCGATTGAGAATACGGTTCATACCTGGCTCAAATAGACAAAACTACACTTTTCCAAACTAAAAGAACAACCACTTATGAAGCAGCCTCCACAGTGCTATTTACTTTTTATTACGTTTTTACTTGTATTTACTTCAGAAAAGCCTCTTTCGGCTCAATCAGACATCATGACATTCAGTCATGACTATTCCCGCGTTAGGGAAATTCATTTTTCAAATAATGGCAAAACACTCACAGTTAAAAGTGGCGACGAAGTACAAGTTAATTCCAAAGGCTTGGTAACATCTCCAAGTATCCATGTTTGGGATTTAGACTCTAAAAGCAAGACTTCAGCAATTGCTGATAGAGAATTTGGACGTGCCTCAGCCATTTCTTATGATACCAAACTATTGGCGTTTCGAGATAAAAACACGATTAATGTCATGGATTTGGCTACCAAGAAAATATTGAGTACGGTCAAATTTGATGACAATCGGTTTTATAAACCCGTTGGGTTTTGTAACAATAATAAAGGT
>JAYTMI010000646.1:0-3692 GCA_043728625.1 Saprospiraceae bacterium
GAGAAGACAAAATTGGTGCGGAAGCGGCGCATACTGAGGGGGGCGACTGATGTACTTCTTTCTGCTATTTTCTTGTTCAGTTCACTCATTGACGCTTCACCGATGATGAGAAACGGATAGCCGTCTGCAAAACTAACCATATCGTTGCCGGTATTGTAGTTAGCATCCACACGTCTTTCAGTCGTTGCGGACATGGTAACGAGTTGACATTTTTTATTCAAAAAATCACTTAAAAACGCATTTACTTCTCTATTTACTAAGACAGAAGCCACTTTGTCGTCCCAAATTTCGGCATTGACTGTTTCTTGAATTTGGCTTGAAATAGGCAGTTTTATACCATTTTGAAGATTTTCCTTTTCAAAAATAGACAAAATACCGTTTTCGACAACCGCTTTTAGCAAAGCCATACGACCGTTTGTACGTTGTGTCATAAATAGACCATCGAGGTCGGTAATCATCCACCGGCGGTCGTATTGCAAGCCTTGCTTTTCGACAATGGCGGATTCGGGCGAATAACCGTCAAGGGATTTGACAGGAAAAACGTTGATTTTTGTTAGTTTTAACATAAAGCGGATTTTTATAAATGCGCCTCAAAATTATCCAAAAAACTGGTTTAAAAAAGGTTTTTACTGAGGGGTGTTTGTCGAACAGTATAAACAAACTATTTTTGGGCATGGAAAATCAAAAACAGGTCGTATTTCAAAATATTGAAGCCGTATATACTGGAGATTTAACTTTTTGGGAACTGATGATTTTGGGCAAATTGTTGCCTTCAATTAGGCACGCGGATTCTGATTTTTGCCCTTACACGATTCCATTAAATGATTTTATTGTTACACAAGTTATTGAAAATGAAGGAGTTAGTGATGCCGTTTATAAAGCCACTTACCAATTACTTGAACGTAGAATTATCTGGACTTACTTAGATGCCAACGGAGAAATGCGTCAATGCCAAACGACCCTTTTAACAAGTGTTGATGTTTCAATGAATAACAATATCCTTTCTCTTAATGTTACGATTCATCCCCAATTAAAATCATTATTACTGTCCTTTAAATCTGATAAACATTCCTACGATTTCCTACAATTGCCTTTTTTAAAGATGTGTATGAGCCATAGGCTATACCTGCTTTTGTTGCAAAATATCACCCAAAACTTAAACAGTTTTACCATAAACTTAGAGAAATTGAAGGGTTTACTGGGTATTTCTGACAAATACGCTCTCTATGCCAATTTCAAAATCAAAATTTTAGAAGAAGCCCAAAAACGATTGTTACATGATGCAGACATTCCTTTTGATTTTGGTGAAATAAAAACTGGCAAAAAGGTTACGGCGATTCGTTTTAGAATTGATAGACATTTGCTGTTGCCCATACTCGAAAATGAGCCAAATGATGCCGTACTCCTCCCCTATTTACCAAGACCTTTGCAAGAAGAAGCACTTGTTTTAGACAATGAAGATACGAAAAACAAGGTCTATAACAAGGATTTGATACTTGAAATATCGAAAAAATTTGGTGTGACACAGCGTATGCTCAAAAAATTGGCTGAAGATTTTTCTGAACAATCCTTGTATCAAGCCGTGCTTTTGACTGAAAAAGCCATCGAAAAAGGCAGCATTAAAGGCAGTGCGGCAGGTTTTTTTGTTGAAGCTGTTCGTCAAAATTATCAAGTAACAGAAGAAGATGAACAAGCAAAACGACAAGTAGAAGCCCGTCAGAAAGCTGAAAGGTTGGCTCAAATCGAAGCGGAACAACGTCAACAGCGTGAAGCCTTTAAAAAACAAGAGTTCGAACAAGAACGCGATGAGATTTTAGAAGAATTGTCACGCAATGAAACCTTGCAACAGACGATATCAGAACGGATTAGGTATAGTATTTTTCATGCAAGTTTTGATATTACTAAGACTTTTGAAGAAAATTTACAGAATCCTTCCTTTGTGGCGGCGGTGTTGAATTTTTATAAAATTATAAAAAAATGAAATTTTATTGACCATAGATATGGTCAAAATATCTCACTCCTTCACCAATTTCACCATCTTAACTATTTGATTAAAAAATATGTGTCAGCTAAACAAAATTTATATGCTCGAAACGCTCTTAGCTTATCATTTTACGCCTATACAATGGGCTTTGGCAATTCTTTGTGCGATGCTCGTAGGTATATCGAAAGCGGGGCTTAATTCGGTTTCCATCATCACGGTTTCGGTTTTTGCTTGGCTTTTTGGCAGCAAAGTATCTACAGGCGTTTTGTTACCTATGCTGATATGTGCCGACATTTTAGCCGTTTTTTACTACAAAAGACATGCAAATTGGCAACTTTTGCTACGTCTTGCACCGTGGATTGTCATAGGTATATTGGCTGGCGTATGGATTGGCAAAGATTTAAACGAGGCTGTTTTTAAAAAAATGATGGCAACGATTGTCCTCATTATCGTTTTTGGATTGTTTTGGTTTGAAAAAAGACCTTTGAAAAATGTACCCAATTCGCTGTGGTTTTCAGGCATTATGGGCATTGGAACGGGTTTTACGACGATGGTGGGCAATCAAGCAGGGGGCTTTGCGAATGTCTATTTTTTAAGTATGCGCCTTACCAAAAACGATTTTATAGGCACTAATGCGTGGCTTTTTCTATTTGTCAATTTGTTCAAACTACCTTTTCATATTTTTAGTTGGAAAACGGTGAATGAACATTCTATTGCCATCAACCTCACGCTCCTACCCTTTTTGATAATCGGCTTTTACGTGGGTATTTATATCGTTAAAAGGATTGTTGATGCCCGTTATCGGCAGATTATTTTGTGGTTGACGGCGGTGGCTACTTTGTTTGTTATTTTGTAAAAATACTGAGGGGGCTATGAATCGTAAAATTCTTGTTTTAGTGCCAATAATCGGCATTTTCTTGTTTTTTCTACTGTATATACTTGCGGCTTACGTATATCCAGGCGGCTCACAAGTGGATAAAACCGAGAAAGGTTTTAGTCTATTACACAACTATTGGTGCGATTTATTAGCAGATAAAGCTAAAAACGGTCAATCCAATGCGGCGCAACCGATAGCTATTTCAGCTATGATTTTACTCTGTGCAAGCCTTGTTGTATTTTGGTATTATTTGCCAAAGTTATTTGAACCTAATATCAAAAATGCAAAAATCATGCAACGAACAGGTATGAGTTCAATGGTCATTTCTGCTTTTTTATTCACAAGTTATCATGATGCGGTTATTAATTTGGCGGGTACTTTGGGTATCATTGCATTATTATTGACGTTCATAAATCTGTATAAATCAAGATTTTATAAACTATTTGCTGTTGGTGTCCTGTGTTTAATGCTGTGTTTTTTCAACTATTTTATCTATGAAACTAAAATTTACTTATCGCTTTTAGCAGTCACTCAAAAAATTAGTTTTGTCTTGTTTCTCGGTTGGTTAGGTGTCATTGATTTCTATATTTATAAAAAAATGGAAAAAGAGGCTCTTATACTGAGGGGGTAAAACTACCTTTGTGCAATCAGTGCCAACTATCAACAAAATCAATTTAATCTGTTTAAATCTGTGATATGTATCAAGCAAATTCAGACCGTTACAAACAAATTCCTTACCGCCGTTGCGGTAAAAGTGGCATTCAATTGCCTGCAATTTCTCTTGGCTTATGGCACAATTTCGGTGGCGTAGATGTTTATGAAAACTACCGC
>JAYTMI010000647.1:0-5977 GCA_043728625.1 Saprospiraceae bacterium
GTTTTCAAATGACTGGTTCTGCTTTTTTTTAAACTGACGATGCCGTTGCCACGATTCTTCACTAATTGAAAGAGATAACGTGGGCTGCCTATTTTAACCAAAGCAAATATCAAGCAGCCCACGCATAAGGCATTGAAAAACAACGAAATACGGAATAAATTTTTCATCCTTTCATAACTTCTTCTATCGAAACGGTCACTTTATGCTCTGAATGTTTAAAGTTTTTATTCGGATTCGCCATCTTGAATAAAGCTGTAAATTGCTTGAAAACAAAGGTTGGAATGGCTAAAAGTGAATCATAAACGGCTCTCGGTGCATTAGATAAAGACAATGTCCAAAAAATATTGGCAACAAAAATCAATCCGCAGATTGCCATTAATGCCGATATTTTCCAACTGATTAAGAGCCCTAACAGAAAAATAATGCCTGATAATCCGACCATGATAAACAAAGGCGGCGCGACAGTGATGAGTCCGAAGAAAAACATATTCCAGTTGGCTGTTAAAAAACCTTTGGCTACAAAACCCGTTGAGTTTGGTAAATTTTGAAAATAAGAGAACAACCAACGACTACGTTGTGTCTCAACTTGGGATGCACTTGTTACTTTCTCGTCGTAACAAACGGCTTCTTTTTCGTAAATGATTTGTTTTTCGGCTCTAATTATGTGATTCTGAAGAATTTTATCTTCTTGCATCATTTTTTTCCAAAGGTGTTGACCTTCTTGAATTTCATTACTATTCAAATAAGCGTTGTACAAAGACTGCTCAACAGCCATACCGCTACCTGAAATGACGGTTGAACTGCCCAAACGTGGCGGTAAGAAACGCTCGATATAGTTTTTGTAAAACTCGCCCAATGAGTCTGCTGCCGCCATTCTGTTATCCAAATTTTTGGCAGTTCGTTGTCCTTGAATGGCTTTATAGCCTTCATTTGCACGTTCGTTGATATGCTCTAAAAAGAATGGGTTCGCTAAATTGTCGGCATCCCAAATAACTGTATAGTCATGTTGGCGAACGAAACGCTCGGTTGCATAAATGATGGATTTTATCTTCAAGTTCAAAGCGGTTTCAGGCGTCAAAAGAGTCAGTTTCTCATGTTTTATCTGCCATTTTGATACATCTGCCTTGTCTGCAACCAAGTAAATATGGTGATTTGTGTGGGTTTGAGCAAGGAGGGACTGCACCAAAGGTTTTGCCATATCAACATTACCATAAGCGGTAATGATATTGGCATAGTCGTAATGTTGCAATATTCGACCCCTCAGTATAGACGGTAAATTGTCTTTGGTAAACAATCCTGCTACCGTTGTCAAAAATGGAAGGACTAAAAAGAAAGCAAGGATGCCTGCAATGCCGTAAAAGGCATACATAATCATGGTTGTCATAGCTTGTTTGTTAAGTGTGTGTTCTTAAACTTGTGTTCGTTAGTATCTTAAGTTCTTTAAATTTTCGATTTGGTTTTTATATTCCAAAAAATGGCTTTCAAAAATGCTTGAACGTGGTCAAACTGACCCCTCAGTAAAAATAGCAAAATATTCTTTGGTATCGTTACAAATGTTAGAAACAGTAAAAATCCGACGAAAGAAAAACCTTTAAAATTGCGCCGCATAAAATAAATGCGGTTGCGATTAAGATAATAGGTTTTCATGGTTGACATCGTTCCAACGGTTGCCGATTCTTTATGATAAATCTTAGTACGGGGTTCTACCCAAATCTCAAAACCCTCTCGTCTTATGCGTTCGCACCAATCCAATTCTTCGTAGTATAGAAAAAATTCTTCGAACATAATACCTGCTTTTTCAATCACTTCTCGCCGAATCATCATGGCTGCGCCATGTCCATAAGCTGTTTTTTGTGGTTTGGAAAACTGCCCTTTATCAAATGTTTTTTCACCAATCGTTGTATTTCGAGCTGTCCACGGACTCACTTGTGTCATGCCAGCATATTGTATCAAGTCCAATTCGACGGACTTGAATTCATTGAAATAGCAAATCATCGGCGATACCATACCCACTTTTGGGTGATTGTCAAATATCGAAATCAAACGGTCGAGACACCCCTCAGTAATTTCTGCATCATTATTGATAAAAAACAAATATTGACCTTGGGCTTGCTTTACTGCTAAATTATTGCCACCTGCAAAACCTAAGTTTTGTTCTGACCGAATAAAATGCACTTCGGGATAGTGCTGTGTTAAAAAAGTTTGAGGGTTCTCGCGGGAGGCATTGTCAACGACAAAAATTTCGAGATTCGAAAGGCTTAACTTTCGGATTGAATTTAACAGTTCGACTGTTAAATCCAATCCGTTGTAGTTAACTGTTATGAGGGAAATAAGCGGCTGTTTTGTTAAAGCAGATCGTTTATCTGAATTTTTAACTTCGTAAATCATTGATAAATCAAATGTTATACATCTTCTTTTTGAATGATTGCAAAAGGTGTTTTCAGCATAATTTTTAAATCATACCAAAACGAATGATTCTTTGCATAAGTCACATCAAGTTGAATGCGTTCCTCGGCGGACATTTCGCCACGCCCGCGTTTGGTTATTTGCCACAAACCCGTCATCCCTGCTGGTGCTATAAAACGAAAAGCCCAATCGTCTTTTGTCAAAAGTTCTGCCTCGTAAAGCGGTAATGGACGATTGCCGACGAGAGACATATCACCTAAAAGGACATTAAACAATTGAGGTAGCTCGTCAATACTCGTTTTGCGGATGAAGCGTCCCACACGTGTAATGCGTGGGTCATTCTTTATTTTCATAAACGCAGCATCATTTTCCTTATATTGATTCATATCTAGCATTTCATTCAAACGTTGGTCAGCATCTCGGTACATAGAACGAAACTTAAAAAAATCGAAAACGCGATAACCCGAGCCACTTCGCTTAGAACGGTAAATGATAGGACCTCGAGATTCGATAAAAATCAAAATAGATGTGAGTAAAAATATTGGACTAAATACAAAAATGGCTATTATAGAACCAAAAATGTCTATTAATCGTTTAAAAGGCGACATTTTGACTGCTAAATCATCTGGAGCATCGTTCAAGGCTTCATCTAAATGCGATTTGTAATGATGTAAAAAATCCATACGTTCTCTAAGACTTTGGCAATCTATGGGCATTTGATAACAATCATCAACACCTGCTTTTAAGGCACTACTCAATTCCAATACTTCCTTTTGGCGTGTGATGACAAGAATTGGAACGCTTGAAGTGAGCAAGTTTTTTCTGAAAGAACGAACAAAATGAAAGTCGTTTTGAGCCAATAACTTGAAATCAGCTATAATGCCATAAGGGACATCTTGCTCCTTTGAAATAGACAATAACCGATTTAGATGTACTTCTACATTCGCACCTATTATATTACGTACATCAAAATCTGAGAGAGGTGAAGTAAATTCCGCTGTTGTGCAAGGGGCATTGAGCAGATAAAGCTCTCTTGATTTACTTAGGCTAAGAGTTGGTAAAGTTTGTGCCATATTACTTTTGTTCGCGTTTTGGTAAAAATTATAAGTTTGTTGAATTTCTTGAGCGTATAGTTGCTGAGGAATAAACCCAAAATCAGATAAACTATTTTGTTTTACAAAAAATTGATAATCAACTTGTTGTATTCTGAAATATTAAATTGTCCTTATTGAACTGAAAGTGTTTTTTGATTATTTGAAATAATCGTTTTCACTTTCTCATAAAGCAAAGATGGATTGAATGGTTTAGGTATGAAATCCAAAATGCCGAGGTCAAAAAGTTCAGCATTTTCATTGGTATCGTTGTTGCCCGAGACAAGTAATACAGGTATTTGGTTAAACAGACCGCTTGACCTTAATTGACGAAGAAAACCAATGCCATTCAAGCGGGGCATTTGAATATCTAAAATTATAAGGTCTGGAAAATTACCTGCTGCCAGCCATGCTAGACCTTCTAAACCATCGCGTTTAGTGACAACATTAAATTGTTTTTTAAAGGTTAGTCCTAGAAGCAGACGTACAGCATCATGGTCTTCAATAATTAGAATGTTTGCTTTGCGCATAGTTCGTTCATAGTTTGTAATTTGCGAAAAATGCTTTGTTTTTTATCAAAGCGTTGTTTAATAGCGTAAAATTTATTTGAAAACGTACAATACGAAAACTTCCTTAGGAAATGACCTTAAATACTAAAAGAGGAGTTGAAATGAAAAGATTTATAAGTCATCATCATAGAATAAGATTTCAAAAGTATGTACAAAAAATATTATGTTTAACCTGATAGAAATAAGCTAAATGGCAATATTGTTACAATAAATAGAGAGGAATTTGTTATGAATACAATCACACTTTCGCTTATCTGATTGCAAAGTTACGTCATTCTATATTTATTGCAAGTATTTAACCGAAATTAAGTCACATTTTTTTACTTGTCATAAATTTACATGTCATGTTTTTGAGACGCAAAAAAATGATTTTTGTAACAAAAATTCATGAATTATTGACACTTTGTTTAAAGTATTATTTTTACGTTTTTATAAATAATTGATTTTCAAATTATTACAAATAAGGTGTTATAAAACAGATTTTAATTACAAAATATATTTAAACTATCTGTTTTGCTTGTAAAATCACATATTTACATTTTATTAACATATTTTAGTGTCACAAAAAAAATGAAAATAGACTTAAAGAAATTAAATAGCTTGAGGTAATTAAAATTTTGGTTTCTCTTTTGTGATTCCTTTAATTCAGACTAACTTTGTCTGATAAATCCCTTATTTTTTACACAAATTCAATAATAATATAGAGAAAACTTAAATTTAAATGACTTCTATTCTTACGTTTGCCTTTTGGCTACTCCTTTTTATCGTCTTTTACAGCTACATCGGTTATGGTATTTTGCTTGGCTTACTTGTTAAAAGCAAGAAAAAAAAATCCAAACCCGAGCATTTAACCCCTCAGTATAATGAGCCAGATGTGACGTTTTTAGTCGCAGCTTACAACGAAGAACAGTGGATTGAAGATAAAATACGCAATTCTCTGGCACTGGATTACCCAAAAGATAAAATTCACTTCTTTTTTGTTACGGATGGTTCTAATGATTCAACGGCTGAGCGTATTGTGAACTTCAATAATACTGCGGGGTATCATATCGAACTTTTTCACCAACCTGAGCGTCGTGGCAAAATTGCTGCTGTTGAGCGCGTCATGCCTTTTGTCAAATCACCTATCGTTGTCTTTACAGATGCCAATACCGACATTAATGCCGATGCCATTAAAAAAATTGTACGTCACTATGCAGATCCAACAGTGGGCGCAGTGGCGGGTGAAAAACGGGTTGAAATGTCAGGTGAAGCCAGTGGGGCAGGAGAGGGCATCTATTGGAAGTATGAATCTACTTTGAAAAAATGGGATTCGCAGCTTTATTCTGCCGTCGGTGCGGCGGGTGAATTGTTCTCAATACGCACAGAGTTGTACAAACCTGTTGAAAATGATACCTTAATTGAAGACTTTGTGATGACCATGCGCATCGCTGAACGGGGCTATAAAATCGTTTATGAGTCGGAAGCTTATGCTGTTGAAGGGCATTCTGCCAATGTAAAAGAGGAATTGAAACGCAAAATCCGCATTTCAGCAGGTGGTTTGCAAGCCGTTTGGCGGTTGCGTTCTCTGCTCAATCCATTTAAATATGGTGTTTTAAGTTTTCAATACATTTCACATCGGGTGTTGCGGTGGACGCTCGCACCTCTGGCATTGCCCTTGATTTTTGTTCTCAATTGGCAGCTGATACTGAGGGGGGGGACTTGGACGAATTTATACACCTTCATCTTTTGGGCACAGGTCGTTTTTTACCTTTCTGCTTTGTTAGGATGGGTTTTTGAGCAATTTAAGGTCAAAGTCAAGGCTTTTTATGTGCCTTATTATTTCTGCGTGATGAATTATTCCGTTTACAGAGGCTTCGGACGGCTTATTTCGGGACGACAATCGGTTGTTTGGGAGAAGGCAAAACGGGC
>JAYTMI010000648.1:0-3018 GCA_043728625.1 Saprospiraceae bacterium
ATCGGAATAGGCGTTTTGAAATTTAATTTATAAAATAAAAATGCGTTTTCAAACATGAAAATGACAGTGAAAGAGCGTCAAGCTCGTATCCATAGAAGAATTCGTGGTCGTGTAAGCGGCTCGACAGCACGCCCACGTTTGGCGGTTTTCCGTTCAAACAAAGGTATTTTCTGCCAAATCATTGACGATTCAGTTGGTCAAACATTAGCAGCAGCTTCGTCAAAAGAAACGACTAAAGCACCCAAGACAGAAATGTCTAAAGCAGTTGGTCTTTTATTGGCTGAAAAAGCAAAAGCGGCTGGTGTCACAAAAGTGGTCTTTGACCGTGGCGGTTATTTGTATCATGGTCGTGTGAAAGCCTTAGCAGAAGGCGCCCGCGAAGGTGGTTTAGAATTTTAATTTAGAGATTTTAAGATTATTTGAGATACCCCTCAGTATGAAATCTTAAAATCGAAAAATCTTTGTACTTAAAATCAAAAAAGTAGCCCAATGGCAAGAGATAATCAAAAAGCGGCTGCCGCAGGTGGCGAAAACGCAGGTGAATTTAAAGAGAAAATGGTGTCTCTCAACCGCGTTGCAAAAGTAACGAAAGGTGGTCGGACATTCAGCTTTGCTGCCATCGTTGTTGTCGGAGACGGCAAAGGAACGGTTGGTCAAGGCTTAGGCAAGGCACGTGAAGTATCTGACGCTATCCAAAAAGCAGTCGAAGATGCTAAGAAAAACCTTATCAAAGTGCCTATCAACAAGGGGACTATTCCTCATGAGGTACTCGGTAAGTACGGCGCAGGTCGCATTTTGTTGAAACCAGCATCGGAAGGTACGGGTGTCATCGCAGGAGGTGTTATGCGTGCAGTCCTTGATATGGCGGGTATCCACAACGTTTTGGCGAAGTCACAAGGTTCTTCAAACCCACATAACGTTGTGAAAGCAACTTTGAACGGTTTGTCGCAATTGCGGACACCACAACAAGTGGCAAAAACACGTCGTATCGAAGTATCAAAAGTATTTAACGGCTAATTACCGATTTGCGGTTTCTAAAATCGTAAATCCCAAATCGTAAATCGAACAATGGGAAATATTAAAATAACGCTTGTAAAAAGCACGATTCACCGTCCGAAAGACCAAAAGGATACGGTAAAGGCTTTGGGTATTCGCAAAATGAACCACTCAGTCGTGAAAGAATCAAACCCACAAATCATGGGTATGGTCAAAAAAGTAGCTCACCTCATAAAAGTTGAGGAAGCTTAAATCATTGATGATTGAAAAATGCCCCCCTCAGTATGAGCGGTTTTTTTTCTGAAATAATCAATCAGCAATATTCAATCGAAAAAAATTCTTCAACGATGGAATTGAATAATCTTAGACCTGCAAAAGGTTCGACCCATAGTATTAAGCGCATCGGTCGCGGTCAGGGTTCAGGTCACGGTGGAACATCTACACGTGGTCACAAGGGTGATAAAGCGCGTTCTGGTCACAAAAACAAGCGGAGCTTTGAGGGTGGTCAAACACCGATGCAACGTCGTTTGCCAAAACGTGGTTTCAAAAACCCGTTCCGCGTCGAGTATGTGCCTTTCAACTTAGCTCAATTGCAAGCATGCGCTGAAAAACATGGTGTGACTGAAATTACAGCTGCATTTTTGTACGAAAAAGGCTATACAAAGCGTGACGACCTCGTTAAAATATTGGCTAACGGTGAATTGACAACGGCATTGACCATTACAGCACATGGCTGTTCTGAAAAAGCAAAAGCGGCTGTTGAAGCTGCTGGTGGAACTCTCACAGTTGCGTAACTTTTAAGTGCTTAAAATCGTTGAACACCTCGTTCGATGATTTTTTTACTTTTAAAAATAAATATCCGATGAATAGGCTTATTCAGACGTTCAAAAATATTTGGAGCATTCCAGAACTTAAGCAGCGACTGCTTTATACACTTGCGCTTTTGTTTGTTTTCCGTGTGGGTACTTTTGTCCTCTTACCAGGTGTCAACGCACAGGTGTTAGCAAGCATGGCAAAAAACACGGCAGGACGTACCGACCTTTTAGGTTTGCTCAATACATTTACAGGCGGCGCATTCGCTAAGGGTGCGATTTTCGCTTTAGGGGTAATGCCTTATATCACGGCTTCCATCATCATTCAGTTGCTGTCGTTTGCTGTGCCGTATTTTCAGCGTTTGCAACAACATGAAGGTGAATCAGGTAGAAAAAAACTGAACCAAATGACGCGTTTCTTGACTATCCTCGTAACGATGATTCAAGGCTCGGGTTATTTGACATATCTAACGACTCAAGGTGCGATTGCGCCAGGTTTAAGTCCTGTTGTTTTCTGGTTTTCAGGCATCATCATTTTGACTTCGGGAACTGTTTTTGCTATGTGGCTTGGTGAGCGCATTACTGAGAAGGGTATAGGCAACGGTGTTTCGTTCATCATTATGGCGGGTATCATTGACCAATTTCCTCAAGCAGTTGCAGCAGAGTTTCAGTTGCAAAGTGGTTTTGGTTTCGTCATCGAAATGGCAATTTGGTGTGTTATTGTTTTAGGTATTATCGTTGTTATTCAAGCGGTTCGTCGCATTCCTTTGCAATTTGCAAAACGGATGGTGGGTCGTACAGGTGCGCAAGTGCCTGCTGCGGGTAATCGTGACTATTTGCCTATTAAATTGAATGCTGCGGGTGTTATGCCTATCATTTTTGCACAGGCTATGATGTTTATTCCTTCAACAATTGCTCAATTTATGTCAGGTACTGGCAACCCAACGGGTTTTTTAGCGCAGTTGAATGACTACACTTCTTTGCCACATAATTTATTCTACTTCCTTTTAGTAGTAGTCTTTACTTATGTTTATACAGCTTTGATTGTCAATCCACGTCAATATTCAGAGTATTTAAAGCGTCAAAACGCTTTTATTCCAGGTGTTAAGCCAGGTGAAAATACAGCTGAATTTATTGACTCTGTAACGACACGAGTGACACTTCCAGGTGCTATTCTCCTTGGGTTAATCTCTATTTTGCCAGGTGTAGC
>JAYTMI010000649.1:0-5669 GCA_043728625.1 Saprospiraceae bacterium
AATTACGTCGAAAGAAACGGTGGTCGTAGTCCTTGGAATCAACAGTTGGATATGCGGATTATGCAGCAATTTGTCTTCAAAAATCAACAACGCATACAGATTTCATTGGATTTTATTAATTTAAGCAATTGGATTTCTAAAACGTGGGGCAGACAGTATCTTGTACCCAACACGACCAATGCGGGCTATTCGCTTTTAACATTTATAAAAGTAGAAAACAATAAACCGCAATATCGGTTTGATAATCCAACGGCTGCGCCTTATCAGTATGACCCGATTTCGTCTCGTACACAAGGGCAGTTGGGTTTGAAATACATTTTTTAAAATAAAATAAAACAACTTAAACAATGAGTAAAGAAAAGCAATACTTCGAACCAGAACGCGACCTCAAACAATTTGGCAAAATAGGGGAGTGGCAGCCCGAAATGGCTAAAAAGTTCTTCGATTACTATGGCTTAGCTACAGGTACTGAGGGGGCATTGAGTGTGCGTGAAAAAGCCCTCATTGCCTTAGCCGTTGCTCATGCAATGCAATGTCCTTATTGCATTGATGCCTACACAAGTGAGTGCATCAAGCAAGGTGCAGACGAAGAACAAATGATGGAAGCAGTGCATGTAACGGCAGCGATGAAAGCGGGTATTACGCTTGTTTATTCAACTCAAATGATGAAACACGCAAAAGAAAAACTAATGTAATTTATTAATGGGCAATGGATAGTTGATAATGGATAATTATTACCATTATCCATTATCCATTATCAACTATCAATTAAAAATGTCTATACATCAAAAAACAAAATCGCTTTCGGTGACGGGTAATCAATTATCGGACACTTTTTTTCAACTAAAAGTGCTGAATGGGCAGGAATTGGTTGATGAAAAATTTCCGTCATTTGCTAAAAAAGTGGCGGACAATGGCTACAAACCTTTTAAGCCAACGAGCATAGATATTTTCCAAATCAATATCGGTAAACTCTGTAATCAGACGTGCGCGCATTGTCACGTGGACGCTGGTCCTGATAAAAAAGTGGAAAATATGAGCCGTGAAACGCTTGAAATTTGCTTGGATATTCTGAAAAAATACGACATAAAAACGGTGGACATTACGGGCGGTGCGCCTGAAATGAACGCTCATTTTCGTTGGTTTGTAGAAGAATGTCGAAAATTGGATAAAAAAGTGATGGACAGATGCAATTTGACCATCATCGAAGCCAATCCAAAATACCACGATTTGCCGCAATGGTTTGCTGAAAATCAAGTGCATATCGTTTCGTCTTTGCCATATTTTTCAAAAACACGGACGGATTCGCAACGTGGCGACGGTGTTTTTGAAGATTCAATTTCTGCTTTGCAAAAGTTAAACGCTGTAGGTTATGGCAAAGAGGCGAGTGGTTTGACCCTCGATTTGGTCTATAATCCGACGGGTGCGTTTTTGCCTGGCTCACAAATGGGATTGGAAAAGGAATTTAAACAGCAACTCAAACGACGTTTTAATGTCGAGTTTAACAGTCTTTTTGCCATAACCAATATGCCAATTTCACGATTTTTGGATTATTTGATTGAGTCGCATAATTACGAGGAATATATGCACACTTTGGTCAATGCTTTCAATGCTTCAACAATTGCGAATGTCATGTGCCGTAATACGATTTCAGTGAGTTGGGACGGCTATATGTATGATTGTGATTTCAATCAAATGCTTGAGTTACGTGTCGCTACTGAGGGGGTGCATATTCGGGATTTTGATTTTGATGCCTTGATTAATCGGACAATTGTTTTGAATCAACATTGTTATGGTTGTACGGCAGGCGCAGGGTCGTCTTGTGGTGGCGAGGTGGCATAATTGATTAAAAAAAACACATAGGCACATAGGGCACATAGTTTTTTTGTCATCCTGTAAGGAACTAAAAAAACTGTGTGCCCTATGTGCCTATGTGTTTTTTTACAAATAGTTACAATTTCTCAATAATCATCGCCGAAGCACCGCCGCCACCGTTGCAGATAGCTGCCATGCCATAACGTCCATTTTGTTGATGCAAAACACCATTCAAAGTCGTCAAAATCCGCGCGCCTGAACAACCGAGTGGATGCCCTAATGAGCAAGCACCACCGTTAATATTCATCAATTTAGGATCAAAACCCATGACTTTTGCAAAGGTCATAGGTACAACAGCAAAGGCTTCGTTGACCTCAAAATAGCTGATGTCGTTGAGGCTCAACCCCGCCCTTTTCAAGGCAATTGGAGCCGCAACAGTTGGTGCAGTGGTAAACCAATCAGGTTCATGTTCGCCATCGGCAAAAGAGACGATGCGTGCTAAAGGCTTCAAATTCAATCGTTTAACAGCTTCGGCACTTGCCAAAACGAGGGCAGAAGCACCGTCATTGATAGTTGACGCATTGGCAGCCGTTACAGTGCCGTCTTTTGAAAAGGCTGGGCGTAAGCTGGGGATTTTATCAAAATTAACGCTTTTATATTCCTCATCTTCAAGCATTGTAAAATTGCCTTTACGTGAGGATATTTCCACACCAACGATTTCATCTTTGAAACGTCCCCCCTCAGTAGCCGCAGCCGAATTTTTGTAGGAACGAATCGCAAAAGCGTCTTGTTCTTCTCTTGAAAAACCATATTTCGCTGCTGTGCGGTCAGCAAAAACGCCCATAGCTATTTGGTCATACACGTCCACCAAACCGTCTTTTGCCAAACCGTCAACCAGTTCGCCGTTGCCATATTTGTAACCAAAACGGGCTTTGGGTACATAAAATGGGATTTGCGACATACTCTCCATGCCACCTGTTACGACAATATCGGCATAACCCAACATGATGCTTTGTGCACCATAAGCGGTTGCCTTCATGCCCGAAGCGCAGACTTTATTGACGGTCGTGCAGTTCACGCCATCGGGTAAACCAGCCATTTTCGCAGCTTGACGCGCAGGTGCTTGCCCTAAATTGGCAGAAACGACGTTGCCCATGATGACATCATTGACATCTTCTGGCGCAATGCCCGCCTTTTCGAGTGCACCCCGAATAGCGATTGAGCCTAATTTTGTCGCAGAAACGTCTGCCAATGTGCCACCAAAACTGCCAATCGGCGTTCTAACAGCAGAGACGATAAATACTTCCTTTGTCATATCTTAAATTTATAATTGGTTTTACTGAAAGGTGAAATATCAAAGTACCCCTCAGTAATCAAGCACTTTCGCTTGAAATTTTGAAAAAATAGGTTTTATTTGATAAAAAACTACTGCAAAGGTAAGCGGATACTTTCTTGAAAGCAGCATTCATTTTCACCGCCGAAGCAAAGCGGTTTTTGGCTTTTTTAGCAAGGCTTTTCTTCAAAAAAGCCTTCATTTTAGGCGAAACAGTATCACCAGAAGCACTTAGAGTCGGGCAGTCAATGCCTTTTTTTAGAATATTTGTTGCCAAATCCTGCCAAGTATCACCACTGAAAGGCAGTTTTCCATAAATCATCCAATAGGTGATGATACCTAATTGATATACTTCTGTGCGGTAATTGGCTTTTCCTTTGACGATTTCAAAGGCGTTAAAATGGATGTTTTCAGGTGGTATAAAATCAGGCATACCGCCACGGACAGACGCTGATTTTTTCTTATCGGTCAATCGGTGCGCCAAATCAAAGTCAATAACCTTTATATCTGTGTCATTTGACAATAGAATATTACTAAAATGGACATCACCATGTAAAATATTTTTATGGTGCATAAAAGCATAGGCATCAATGATTTGTATTAACAAAGCGTCACGTAAAGCGGCAGCAGGAGCGATACCTTCGTCCAAACGACGGCGCAGGCTGATGCCCTCGATCCATTCCGAAACAGCATAATCGAGCTTCAAATCTAAGAGCTGACAGATGTGCGGATGACCCCTCAGTATTTTTTGAATTTTAAACTCTTTTCGGAACTTCTTTCGCCATTCGTTTGTCCTTTTTTGCGATAAATGCGTCGGAATACGCAATAGTTTAAGGATAACAAGCTGTTCAGTACGTGTATTCGTTGCTTTGTAAACTTCTAAAGGGAGGTTAGTAGATAAGTTTTTTTCGATGCGATAGTGGTCAACCAACGTACCTGTGGTGTAAGGTTTGATGATTTCAAAATGTTCAACTTTTTGAGGATTAAGAATAACGCCACGCTCTTTCATTTCTTTAAAAAACTGTTTGACGATCGGTAGGACTTCTTGCAGTATGCTGTCAAATGTCGTCGCAAAGAACTGCGCCACATCTTCAAGCGTTTTGGGCGTTTCATATTGTTTGAGGAACTGATACATGGTATCATTGATGATAATACACTCACCCGAAGCGGTATCGAGTAAGCCGTATCGTTCGCCACTTTTCAATTGCGTGGCAATGGTGGTATAGCTGTCGTTAACGTCTTCGGCTGTTGTGAAGCGATATTGTTTTGAAAGTTGAAATTTTTTCATGTGATGTTACACTTTTTATTATACAAACAAACCCCTTGCCATAAAGGCAAAGGGTTCGTTTGTATTCTGGTTTTTGAAATTACCAACCACAGCCGCAGCCGTAACCGTAACCACCGCGTTTACCAGACTTCTTACCAGATTTTTTACCAGACTTCTTTTTTGACTTCTTCTTTGAGCCGCCTTTTCCGCCGCCGCCTTTAATGTTAAGCATGTCGTTAGTGACGAGAAGCGTCATTTTGTCTGCTGCCAATTCGTTGGCAAGTGCTTGTAAGTTCTTCATAGAATTTTGGTTTTAGTTAAAGAATTAGAAAATAAGTTTCAGTCAAAAGATAAAGTGTTGTGACAGTCAAAAATATTTTAAAAGTATCAAACTTAATCTCTTGAACGGTACAAATATAGGGACAAACAACTGAAATTTCAAAGAAAACGGTTATAAAAAAATGGCAAGCGGCTAAATTTTCCTTTTTTACGGTATTTTATAAAATGAAATAAAAACAAATTATACACGCAAGAATATTTGTAATAACAGATTGTTTTTTTGTAAATAAACAATCTTTAAGCATATGTAAAAGCCCCTGCTTTGAGGGCAAGGGCTTTTATGAAGAAAGAAATCAGAATTACCAAGTATAACCGCCGCAGCCACAACCATTGTGTGATTTTCTTGATTTTTTTGATTTTTTCGACTTTTTGTGCGATTTCTTTTTCGAGCCGCCGCCACCACAGCCGCCTTTGATGTTAAGCAAGTCGTTAGCAACGAGAAGAGTCATTTTACCTGATGCCAATTCGATGGCAAGTGTCTGTAAGTTTTTCATAGATGTTAAAATTAAAAATTTTTAAGAAATGATTGTTATAGCGTGTCATTAAGCAAAACTGTGAGCGACTAAAAACGCTTTAATTGAACCCCGTTTTGCGTTTTGACCTCACAAAGGTAACGGCACTTTAATCAGCTTTGCAAGTGAACGGTAGAAATTAAACGGTAAACGGTCACATTTTCCTGTTTTTTGGTATTTAATATATTTCTTTAAAAAATACTATTGATACTGAGGGGGGTAAATCAATTATCTATGATGTGATGTAATAATGATGTGAAGGTTATCAAGTGCGTACTTGATAACCTCTTTTTTGCCCGCACGCATTTTGTAAAAAACGTCTGTCACAAGATTTACAAGATAATTCCCAACAATTTTGTGGTATAAAATACATTTGTTTTTTTGTGGCATAACCTTTGAAAAC
>JAYTMI010000650.1:0-2112 GCA_043728625.1 Saprospiraceae bacterium
TTTTTCAAAGCAAATGGGTCTTTAGCAGCCAATGTTTTTAGTAATTCAATATGTTGACCAATGAATGGTATTGCTGCAACAATAACACCGAGTAAAACGCCTACGGAAATCGTTAAAGCTTTGACCCATTGAGCCATTTTATGACTGTCTTCTAAAAAACTTTTAATCGTAATAGCCGATAAAAAAGTCAATGGCAAATAACACATCGAGCTATAATGCACAATTTTAGATTGCACAAGGCTGAACAATATCAAGACAACCCAAAACAAAACTTTCATCCAACGAGTGACATTCACATTTTCGCCAAAAAAATTATACCCCCTCAGTATAGCTCGCACAGCAAAGATGGAAGCAGGAAAACAACCAAAAAACAAAACAACAAAATGATAGCCCAAGAAACCACCATGTCCAGCGTCTTCTGTTTTTGCTAATCGAAGTGTATAAGTGATGAATTCAGTGACAAACCAAGTACCATTTTTAAGGATTTCAATACCAAACCAAGTCAAAGCTGTCAATAAGGCAATGCACCCAAAAACAAAAAAACGTTTAATTTTCAGAATACTTAACTCTTTGAAAATAAGTAATTTAGCCATCCAAGTTAAAGCAACAATGAGAAAACCAACAGGTCCTTTTGTCAAAATAGCTAAACCTGAAAAGATACCACCTATTATTAATGATGAATGATGAATGATGAATGATGAATCGGGTGACGTTTGTTGTTTGGTTATGGCTTTTTCATCTTTAATTAGGTAAATGAGTGATAAGAAAATGAATAAATTGAACCACAGGTCAATGATGCCTGATTTAAAATAAAGATGTGGCAAAATAGAGCCGATGTACGCCAAAACCCATAGCCACCCAAAGGTTTTATCGTACAGACGTTTGCCGATATGGTAAATAACCAATACAGTTGTTATGCCACATAAGGCATTGGGTAAACGGGCAGCGTATTCATTAACGCCCAAGAAGTGCATCGAAATGGCTTGAAACCAGATAAAAAGCGGCGGTTTTTCCCAAAAAGGGGCAAAATTGATTTGCGGACGCAAGTATTCACCCGTAACCAACATTTCCCTTGCACATTCGGCGAAATTGATTTCATCCCAATCAAAAAGATGAACATTATCTAAGAAGGGCAAAAAAAACAGCGCAGCAAGGACTGTAATAAATAAATAATTCCAATCTATTTTCCCCATTTTCTCAATTGATTTAACAATGCGCGGAAGTCTTTTGGTAGCTCTGATTCAAAACTGACGAGTTCATTACTGAGGGGGTGCTTGAAACTAAGGCGAAAAGAATGTAACGTCGTCCGTTTCATCAAAGGAATTTCTTCTTCTGTGAATTTACCAACTTTGAATTTGTTTTTAATATCATGTCCAAAAAGTTCTGTACGCCGACCATAAAGTACATCAATCGCCAAAGGATAGCCCAAACTTTGAAAATGTACACGAATTTGATGTGTGCGTCCTGTCCGAATATCCGCTTCGACGAGTGTAAAATGTTTGAATCGTTCAGTCACTTTAAACAAGGTTAGAGACTCCTTCCCTCTTTTGGCTATTGTCATTTTGCCAGGTATTGCCGAGTGTTCAGCTATCGGTCGGTCAATTTCTCCTTCTTCTTGGTGCATCACGCCGTCGAGTAGCGCGAGATACACTTTCTGCGTTTCGTGTTTTTCAAATTGAAGCGACAAATTCCGATGTGCCTCTTCATTTTTTGCAAAAACGATAATACCTGAGGTTTCACGGTCAAGCCTATGAACGATGAAAACTTTACCAAAACGCTCATTTAAGTCTGCATATAAACTGGGTTTAGAAGCATCGAATCTATCTGGTATTGTCAAAAGTTGTGCGGGTTTGTTGGCGACAATGATGTGGTCGTCTTCAAAGATAATATCGGGTTTTGCCATATTTTATACGTCAATGATTGATTTATTTAAAATTGGGGCAAAAGTAGCTTTATCAGCGTGTATTTTATTTTTTGAAAAATATTAATGGAAAGAAAATTTTGGATGAGTATATAAAAAACAACAATTATTCACTTCCTACCTCTATTAAATTGAAACTGGGTAAAAAAAAACGCCCCCTCAGTATCAATCACTGAAGAGGCTGTTTTCTC
>JAYTMI010000651.1:0-10158 GCA_043728625.1 Saprospiraceae bacterium
GCATTAAATTATTCACCATTCACCATTCAATTAAACATCATGTTTCGGATACACCAAACCAATCTCTTGACGCACCGTATCAAGCAAATTTATCAAATCTAAACTAAACTGATGTGTCATGATAGGGCTTTCTAACTGATTGGTTTTCAAGCAATTTGTCACATGTGCTGCTTCGAATTGATAGCCATGTCCCTCGAAAGGCATATTGAATGTTTCAACCGACCCGTCTTCTCTTTCGAGCAAAAGCGTTTTAGGATGATGAAAAGGTGTCGGAATGTGAATAATCCCTTTTTCACCATAAATCAATGCCTCAATGCGTGAATGGTGCATCATGGAAGAATGACCCATGAAAATAGCACCATCGTCATATTGGAAATTGACGGCACAAGAGTAATCAACACCCGTCTCCCCCATAGCAGCCAAAGCCTGTATTTTTGAAGGTTTTCCAAGCACAGACAGAGCCAACATAATTGGATAAATGCCGATATCGAGTAACGAACCGCCACCTAAATCGTGGTTGAACGCCCTGCCATTCAAATCATAAGGGAATTTTGCACAAAAATCGGCTTTTATACTGAGGGGTCTCCCGATAGCCCCTGCCGCAACCAAATCCAACGATTTTCGGAAAGCAGGTACAAACTGCGACCACATCGCCTCCATAAAAAAAGTATAATTGTTACGTGCCGTATCAATCAACTTTTGCACCTCTTTGGTGTTCATCGCCAAAGGTTTTTCGCATAAAACGGGAATTCTCTTCCGAAGGCACATCATAGCCACCTCATAATGTAAAACATGTGGCGTTGCAACATAGACAACGTCGAGGTGTGGGCAGTTCAAAATAGCCTCATAGCTGCCAAAAGCATACTGCACATGATACTGATCCGCAAATGCACTTGCCCGTTCACGGTCAGTGGACGCAACGGCATGAAGTTTCGCATCAGGCACTTGCCTGAGGTCTTGAGCAAATTTATGGGCAATTTTACCTAAGCCAATAATGCCCCAATGTATTTTAGTCTTCATAGATATAACGTAGTTTCAAACAAAAATAGTAATGAATTTTCGGAAACCAAGTTTTTCTGTCTTTTCTATCCACATTAGATGAATTTTTTTGTTTTTTTGCAGCAAAATTTAATAAATCATTATGCTAAATTTCATTGCTGTCCTTCTTTTTCTCGTGGTTTTTGCGGTTGCTGCTTACCTTATTTATTCATTAACAAAACAATATTTCAACAATCGGCATCAAGCACGATTGATAGACCTGCAACAACAACGTGCTCAACCGACGTTGCCGCTTCGTTTACAGGCTTGCGAACGCCTTATTTTGTTGTGCGAACGCATCTCCATTCCCAACCTCATCAGTCGTCTGCGTACTGAGGGGGCATCGGTGAATGATTTGCGCTTGGCGATGCTGATAGCGATTCAACAAGAATTTGAACACAATATCACACAACAACTATATGTCAGTGAAAACTTGTGGAATATCATCATTCTTTCGCGGAACAATACTGCGGATATTGTCAATATGGTTGCTCAAAAATTAGATGCCAAAGCGGATTCAAGTCTCCTCATCAACGATTTATTTCAGTTTTTAAGTGAACAATCAAGCGATTCTATTACAAAAGCACAAGCCGCTATCCGTCAAGAAGTGGCAGGTATGATGTAAGTCATAAGATAGGTGTTGATTTTTATATGATAATTTTTAATTTGATTTTGTCCTAAAACACACCCTAACTTTGCATTTTCTAAATTAAAATATCATTTTTTCTAAACTAAAATCAGGATAAAACCATGTTAAAAAAACTAATTGCCCCCCTCAGTATCGCAGCACTTTTAGCTATTGGTTGCAACAAATCAGCCCAATCAACCGCAACAACAACTAAAAAAGAAATGTCAGAAGAAGAAGCCTATCGCATTTTCAAAGCCAAAGAATCGGACGGCAAAACTTTTGGTGAAAAAGTCACACCTGCGGGAGCCATTTCCTACGATGCTATGCTTGGTAAAATGGTCAAAACGGACAAACTTGAAAATGTCAAAGTAACAGGTACTGTCTCCGCCGTTTGTAAAGTAAAAGGTTGTTGGATGAATCTGGCGAGTGACAAAGGTGCTGACCCTATGTTTGTCAATTTTAAGGACTACGCTTTTTTTATGCCTAAAGATTTGGCAGGTAAGAAAGTCGTCATGTTGGGTAATGCATTCAAAGAAACAACATCCGTTGAAAGCCTCCGACATTTTGCTCAAGATGAAGGCAAATCAAAAGAAGATATCGCTAAAATTACAAAGCCAAAAGAAGAAATGAAATTTATGGCAAGCGGTGTTATCATTCTTGACTAGTAACGTGTAAAAAATAACCATGTTATTATTTCATAATTCATCATTAATAAAAACAAACATGCTGTGAACTATACGACTGCTAAAACCTTTATTCTCAAAGAGTTAGACAGGCTCTCGCCTTCACTCACCTATCACGGAAAGCACCATACTTTAGACGTTTTGAATGTTGCAGAAAGTTTATGCGTTGCAGAAGGGATACCCTACGAAGAGACGGTTTTGATAATGACAGCTGCGTTGCTTCATGATTGTGGTTTTCTACGACATTACAATGACCATGAAGCCCATAGTTGCCAAATCGCACGTGAAACACTGCCAAAGTTCAATTATACTGAGGGGGATATTCACCGTATTTGCGCAATGATAATGGCGACTAAAATTCCTCAAACACCACAAGACTATTGCGCAGAAATCCTTTGCGATGCGGATCTCGATTATCTGGGGCGTAACGATTTTTATGTCATCGGGCAATCTCTTTTTTCTGAATTAAAGACTATGAAATTGGTGGACACAGAAGAAGAATGGAACAATATTCAAATGCGTTTTCTTGAATCGCATCGTTTTTTTACAAAAACAAGCCAATATGCGCGAACACAGTGCAAAAAGGAACACTTGGAAAGTTTGAGAAAAGGAAGCTTGAAAAAAAATAATGAAAAAAAATAAAAGGCAGGCAGCACATTAAAAAGAGGAAACGTTTTATGTGCGGTTTGATGACTCAAATATGTTGCTGAAAAGAGGCAGCCCCCAGAATCAACCCTCACTAGAATGTATGAAAAAAAGTTATAAATTTTAGAAAATTTAGGGATAGCCCTTCAAGTTATCCTTAAACTTTCAAAAAAACGGGGGCTGCAGTCTTTTTTCAGCAATATTCAAACGCCAAATTTAGTCCTTTCCTTTGTCAAAATCAATACTTTGACGCTTTTTCTACTGATTTTTTTTAATATCTCTTGACTCCCTTTCTCCTCAAAGAAGGCTTTCTATCTATTTAAAAAAAAATCAGCATCTTCCTTTTTTTAAAAATAGAAAAGACTTATCTTTGCGGTCGCTAAACAGAATGGCGCGGTAGCTCAGTTGGTTAGAGCACAGGATTCATAACCCTGAGGTCGGGGGTTCGAGCCCCCCTCTCGCTACAAAAGTAAATAAATGTAAACGCAACTCATTGTATATCAAAGAGTTGCGTTTTTTTATTGCCTTAGCTAATATTAGCTTTTTATTTTGGATTAAAAAATCCAACACTTGCGCCGACCCAATCTTTATCTTTATTGTATCGAACACCTACCATGATGCCTTTGCTGAGTCTGATAAGATTATTGACAACTTTTGGTCGCACCCATTCTTTTTTCCAAACTAACAACATACGTATTTCTATTTTTGCAGACTCTGACGGCGTTCTCAGCGCAGCAACATAATTGACTTTTTCTTGCAATATATGGTTTGAACGGTCTTCCACTTCGTCTAAGTCCTTTTGTGTAATATTAATTTTAACACCTTGACCGCTAAACGAAAACAAAGGCTTCAAAACATAATTTTCTAAATCCTTTGGGTATTTCGTCAATTTATCAAGGAAAAAAGTTTTGGGAATAAAAGCACTTTTCAAAAACGGCAAAGTGTATTTTGAAATACGAAAAAACCAATTGGGATGCCCAATCCATTCCACATCGAGGTCGTCTGTGAAGTTGAACCCAAATGCTAAATCAGGTCTTCTATCCAATTCATCAAAAATGACACGGTTATAGATTTTTTGGATCTGAATCAATGCACCTTCATCATTTTTATAAAACAATTGGCGACCTTGTTTAATCACTTTTGTAAGACATAAAGTCTTGATACCTAAGTGTTTAGTTGTGCCTAAAAAATCAATTAACGTATTCTGTTTTTCAGGCTCAACCTCTAAAAGCACGACATTTTCTGGATTTGAATCGCCTACAATAACCTCTCGCATCAAGTTAAGATACCCCTCAGTATCCAAGCCTTCAAACAGAGGTGTCATGTCGTTAGGTATGTCCTCAAAAGTTTTTTTATAGCCTTCGGCTAAGTCATTTTGAAAAAAATACAACGATGGAAAACCTTGCATCTCAATGAGTTTAGGCACTAAATCGCCTTCATTTCCTTCACAAATGCCAAAATCTACAACGAGGAAAGTCGGATGCGCATCTTCATTAGGCACGCGATGTTCAGGCTTCATAGCCCCCTCAGTAATTTGCTTAAAATCGGGTCTTACAATCACGTCAACGATGTCGTCGCAAGCCTGTAGCAATTTGTCACGGAAATCATCTGGCATAAAAACAGGCGTTTCCCCAATCCGAAACGATGGTTTATGGTTGTAAAGACTATAAATATAGTCGAGAAAAGCGGCGTATTTTGCCTCAGTAAAAGCATTATTATAGGCTTCACGAAGTTGCGAAATCATTGGTTTGTTCGATTTTAAGTGTCAGAAATATTAATATTAAGCTTCAACGAAACTGCCTTTTAAAGTCATAATGGCATCATTGAGGAAATTCGGCAAAATGGTTTTATGCGTCAAATTAATTTTTTGATCGTCTTCCAAATCTGAAAGCATGGTTAGCCATTTTTCCTCGCCATAGTCTTTTATCACTTGTGCTTTGCGTTCAGGGTCGTGGAAATGCGTCAACATACCGTCGGCATCGGCTTCGGGGTGGAATTGAGTGCCAAAAAACGTTTTTGAAAAACGAATTGCCATAATTGCACGTGGTAAATTGACGTGTGGACGCTCTTTTTCCAAAGCCACAATCTTAAAACCCTGTGCTTTGAGGTGGTCTTTATTGGCATTGACAACTTGCCAATCGCGGAAATCTGCAATCCAAAATAGGTTTTTAAGCCCTTTAAAATAAGCCTCATGCTTACCCATATCGGTTTTATTGCAAGGAAAAGTGCCAAAAGACCTTGAAACACGCTGTTTTATGCTACCAATTTTGAAATATTGACAAGCTAACTGGAATGAATGACAGATGAAAAAGACAAATTTTGGCTCTGTTACTGAGGGGTCTGAATTGTGTTCCCACAGCTGTTGAATCAAGCCAAAGTAAGCGGCATCCCAACCGTCTTCAAAATCGAAAGGGCTGCCCGGACCGCCTGACGATAAGTAAATATCGAAACTGGCATCAGGTATTTCTTTCTTGAAACGGACATCAAATACTTCGTAAGTCAATACCTCGCCATACGATTCGACAAGCCGTTTGAGATAGAGTGTGCCGCGATTAGGCACATTGTTATTTAAGTCAAGTATGGCGACACGTAAAGGTTTTTCCATGCTAAATGATTGGTTGTGATTGATTTAAGAATATAAAAAGGGAGGCATTATTGGGAATAGGGTACAAAGGTAAAATTTATAGGGCAAAAAAAGGTTCAGAAATAGCAACTATACCTATAATTGAAAAAAAATGTTTTACTTTTCCATTCAAATGCAATAACATGAGAAATTTTACTTTTGTTTTCTTTTTTATCCTACTCGGCGACCTTCTTGCGCGAGCGATGCAACCCGATTGGCAAATTATGGAATACGTTTTCAAACCCTTGTTGATGATTTCTTTGGGAGAGTATTTCATCAGCTCAATCATACTGAGGGGTATCCGCCAAAACCAATTTGTCTTGGCTGCCATCGTTTTCAGTCTTTTAGGTGATGTGTTTTTAATGTTTGAAGATTATTTCATTCATGGTTTAGGTGCATTTCTGATTGCACATCTTTTTTATATTTATGCCTTTCAGTCAGAAGCATCACGGTTTTTTTCTAAAAAAAAGCTGCTTATCCCTACAATCCTTGTTTTGGTTTACGGCTATTTTTTGTTAATGCAGGTTTTACCAAATGTAACTTTACCTTTAAAAGTGCCGATTACAGTTTATGCGATTGCGATTTTATTGATGTTGTTGACGACTTTATATCGTTGGGGAAATGTACCGGCTATCTCATATAAGTATGTCATCATTGGTGCAACGTTGTTCGTTATTTCAGATAGTATGATAGCGATTAGCAAGTTTGTAACATCATTTCCGATGGACAGTATCCTCATCATGGCAACTTACGGCATTGGGCAATATCTGATTGTGGAAGGCTTTTTGAAAAATGTTAACACGACCTCTATCAACAATTAAGCAAAACAGAAGTCCGTTAGTAGCCCAAAATAATTTATCCAATTAAAGCATAAAAAATAAATATGCAAAAACTTCTGTTTTGCCTTTTATTGTTCGTCTGCGCTTGTACTAAGGTAGATGCACCCGCAGATGTCACGCCCGATACAGGCTCTGGAACGAATAACAATTCTTTTTTCCCTGCTTTGACAGGCAATTTTCAAACCGATATGCTTGGTTACGTCAACGCATTGCGCACCAAAGGCTGTAAGTGCGATGGCGTGCAAATGCCCCTTGTATCTGCTTTGAAATGGAATACACTTCTTGAAAATGCTGCCAAACGTCATACAAATGACATGTCCAAAAATAACTTTTTTGACCATACAGGCAGCGACGGCAGTACGCTATCAACAAGGGCAACAGCTGCTGGGTATTCATGGTCGGCATTAGGCGAAAATATTGCAAAAGGTTATACGAGCGTTCCCACCGTTATTGATGGTTGGGTCAAGAGCAGTGGACATTGCAAAAATATGATGAGTGCCAATTTTACAGAACTGGGTGCTACAAATCTGGCGACTTATTGGGTTCAAGACTTTGGTAAATCGCGTTAAGAATTTGAATAGCAGCGTGTAAATATTAACGTATCTTTTTGTCATTCTGAACGCAGTGAAAGAATGACAAAAGACCTTATACTACCCCTCAGTTTAGAACACTTTCTCTCCGCCAACATACGTCGTTAAAACCTTCGTTTTCAAAACTTCCGTAGGCGCAACGGTCATAATGTCTTGATTCAGCATAATGAAATCCGCGAATTTACCGACCTCAATCGAGCCTTTTTCCTTTTCTTCAAAATTGGCTTTGGCAGCCCATATCGTCATACCCCTCAGTGTTTCCTCCCTTGACAAGGCATTTTCCATCATATAACCACCTTCTGGATAATTTTTGGCATCACGTCGAACAACGGCTGCATAAAACGTCAAAATAGGGTTGATGTCTTCAACTGGAAAATCTGTTCCAAGCGGCAGCCAACCATTTTCGTTCAACAAACGTTTGAAGGCATAAGCCCCTTTTTCAGCCTCTTTTCCAAGCCGTTCACCTGCCCAATACATATCGGAAGTGGCGTGCGTGGGTTGCACAGACGGTACAATAGAATATTTTTTGAATAAATCAAAATCCAATTCATTGATAACTTGCGCATGTTCGATGCGCCAACGACGGTCATTGGGCTCCCTCAGTATAGAGCCGTAAATCCTAAGAATTTCACGATTTGCAGAGTCACCAATGGCGTGTGTACAGGCTTGCATACCCTCATGTTCAGCAATTTTTGACATCACCGCTTCGTAGTAATTTTTATCTTTCAATAAAAAACCAAAGTGATTCGGACGGTCAGCGTAAGGATGCAATAAACAAGCACCACGAGAACCCAGCGCACCATCGGCATAGAGTTTAAAACTGCGCACATTGAGCCAATCCGTTTTGATGATGCCCCGCTTGAAAAGGTAGGCATAATTGTCACGTCCATCGCTCAACATGACATAAAGGCGCATTTTTAACGCCTTTTCAGCGTTCATTTTTTCGATTAATTCAACCGTTTTGTAATCCAAACCACAATCCACAACGGTCGTTAAGCCGACCGCAAAACAGTTTTTTTGCGCACCGATTAAGGCTTGACGGGCTTGATTCTCAGTCGGTTGCGGAATTTTTGAACGCACCAAACGAATAGCATTGTCCACTAAAACGCCTGTTAATACGCCATTTTTAGTAACAATTTCACCACCTACCAGCGTTTGCCCTGCCGTTATATTCGCTAAATCAAGTGCTACTTGATTGCAAATAGCACCATGACCATCTACTCGTGTAAGAATAACAGGACGTTTTGGAAACAGTGCATCCAATTTTTCTTTTGTCGGATACTCTTTTACGTCCCAATCATTTTGGTCCCAACCACGACCTATAAGCCACCCCTCCGTATTCAGCTTTGCAAATGCTTGACATTTATCCAAAATGTCTTCCCAACTTTTTGTACCCACTAAATCAACGGTTTGCAAAGAACTACCATAGCCATAAAAATGAGCATGAGCATCAATCAAGCCAGGGACAATCGTTTTGCCGCCCGCATCAACTGTTTTTTTCGCCTTGTATTTTTTTAAAATATCACGACTTGCACCAACGGCAACGATTTTGGCATCTTTAACGGCAAAGGCTTCGGTTTTGTCAAAATGCTCATTGACGGTATAGATGTGTGCATTGTGCACGATGAGGTCAACTTTTGCCTTTTGCGCAAGCAAAATATTGACAGTCAATAGATTAAGTAAAATAAATAATTTGGCCATGTTGTTTTAATTTTTAATAATTTTGACAAATTTAAGAAAACAAACGTATGACTTTTGTCGGTTATGGCAATTGGTATATGGTTTATCCAAATGCCAAAACGGAAGAACACCAAGCGGCGGATAGGCGGGTGGAGGTTAAGGTGACGGGGAAAAATTGACCCCCTCAGTATCTTACCTCACCAAACCTTTTCCGCTTTCCCGGCATCCACCCATTTGCTCCAAGACTTATTAAAAGTATGTACTTTCTTAGTCGTATTTCCTTGATTGTCAACGACTTGATTGCCTTCATTAACCCATTCAAAGATGCTGCCGTAGAGGTTATAGACCTTTGTATAACCCATTTTTTGCAGCTTTTCACCAATCTTTTCGCTGCGATAACCGATGGAGCAATAGACGACGATGGGCTTGTCTTTTGGGACATCAGCCAGCGTCTTTTTTTCAAAATTATTGTAACCTATAAATACGGCATTGGGCAAGTGACTGACATCGTATTCATCACGCTCACGCGCATCGAGTAGCATCGCATCGGGCATTTTTTTGACATCATTTGGACTGACTGTTTTGACAGAAAACGAGAGCCAATTGGCTATGGTTTTGTCAAATTTTGGGTTTTGGGCGTGCGCTCGGTTCGCGGGTTGTTGTCCGTTGCAAGCAGTTACACAAAAGGATATGATTAAAAATTGGAAAATTATTTTTTTCATGATTATTGATTTTTGACCGATTTCAAATCGGTGTTATATTCTAATGGCACCTTGACCAACGGTATCAAATATAACTCTTTGATTTTCACAATATTGTTTCAACTCATTGTCAATCAATTCTTTAACTTGTTTTTCAAAAGCATGAGGATAGAGTAAATGTAGGTTTGGACCCGCATCTAAACTGAAATAGGCAGGTACTTTTGTCGTATCACGCCACCCCCTCAGTATTTCAATCATTTTTAAAGTATTCGGTTTCAAAAGCGTAAACCAAGGCGAGGTTGTCATCATTAAGGCGTGTAAAGTCATCGCTTCATCTTCGGCTATTTGTCCAAAAGTCTCTATATCACCTGTTTTTAAGGCAGAAATCAAGCGGCTCATACGCTCATTTGCTTGCTCATAACGGGCAGGTGCGTACGGGTTATCGTTCATCAAACCATGACCCATGCGGCTTGAAACGGACTTTTCACCTGTTGCTGCAATGAGTATGTCGTCATGATATGATTTAAAAACAGAGTGTATTTCTTCTTCAAAACCAACGGCATACGCATCAGATGAGCCTTTGACATCTTTACATGCGCCCCAAACCGCCATTGTCGGATAGACTGAACGACAGGCACTACCAGAAGCCAAACGTGCGAGGTAAGAGGCTTTTTGATAAAAATCTGCCCCCTCAGTATTATAGCCTAAATAATCATTTTCCAAAGAACACA
>JAYTMI010000652.1:0-5090 GCA_043728625.1 Saprospiraceae bacterium
ATTGGAAAGCCGCTTTCAAATTCACAACTCAATTAGCGGTTAAAAATGGGCTTGAAATGGCAATTGCTGGCTCGCCAGGGTGGAGCGTCACAGGTGGTCCTTGGGTTGAACCCAAAGACGCTATGAAAAAATATGTGTGGACGGAAACCCAAGTTGTTGGCGGTCAAACCTTTAACGGCAAACTGCCTCAACCATCGGACGTAGTGGGTAAATTCCAAAATGTCGTTATTCAAGATGGCGGTATTTCAGGCGGTTCTGTGGGCAATTGGCTGAATTTATACCTACTCAAAACTGGACAAATCCGCAAATTCCGACAGGTTTTTCAGCTTATGACTCCTATTATTTACCTGATGTAACCGTTAATTTGCCTATAAATGGCAAAGAAACCCGTACTTTTAAATCAAAAGATAAAATACACTCGGAAGATAAAACGGTGGGTTTCAACTGGGTGAAACACGTAGGAGAGGGTTTTACGATTAAAAACGATGCGCGTTTTTCAAGTAAAAGTGCAAGCTCTAATATTCCTGCTGTCGTCACGCCTTTTGCGGCAGATGGCTTTTTATTCTATGCTATCCCACACCTTTTGGGCAAATTTGGTACTTACACATTTACAGATAAAACAACAGGAGCCGTATTGGGAAATGTGTTGCAAGCACCCAACATTATCAATGGCAATTTTGCAGGCTTTAAAATTCAGGCTGTTGGACCAACTAATTTTCCGGGTGCGAATGTTCAGAAAAACTCTTTGTTCTTCTTGCCGATGTTTTACAGTGCTAACGACAGAACAGAATTTGCTGACCAATTTTCGGTTTCAAAGAAACTTGATAATATGAATTTCACTTTAGGGGCATTTTATAGTACCGTTAAATTGGATAATGTGGGTTCTTCGCAAGACTTTGGTATAGGTGTCGGTACAATGCAAGATAAACCACACTTAACAGATATAAAACTGCAAGGTTTCGACGGTAAAACGTATCAAGTGACTGACCCTAATGGCTTTATGGACGTGGGTAGAGATGGTGCCAATTTATCGAGTATAAAAAAAGGACAACTGGCACTTTTCTTTGGTCACGATTGGCAAATCAATAAAGATTTGAACTTTGATTGGGGTATTCGTTATGAAAATACATCGCAAGTAGGCTCTAATACACCAGCAATAGCCAATCCAAGACGCAATGACCCTACTTATGGCGGCTTAGATAATAATCCATTGACACTTTACGACAACGGTGGCGGCACACAAGGAACAGCCCTTCATTTTAACTATTCCGTAGGGACTGTATCTTTCTCTGGAGGTCTGAATTACAAATTAAGTAATAATCAAGCCTTATATTTACGTTATTCAAACGGTAACAAAGCACCTGATATCGCCTATCAAAGTTATGCAGTAGATAACAAACAACTGTTCGCACAAAAGGTCGTGCAATTGGAAGGCGGCTACAAAGTAAGTGATAATAAAGTTAAATTATTTATTACGCCGTTTTACAGCATATTGAGCAATGTGCCTAATGTTCAAACTTTCACAGATACGACAGGTTTGACTTATACACCAACTATTCAGTTTGCCAAATACACAACCGTAGGTGTTGAAATAGAAGCCAGCTATGCCTTCACCGAACATTGGTTGATTCGTGGCAATGCTGTTTTTCAAAGCTCAAAAGCGGACACATACAAAATATGGTTAGCCAATGCAAACGGTAAAGCGGACGATAAATTGCAAGATTTTTCGGGCAATAAAACGGACAATAATGCGCGTACTATCTTCAATATCAACCCTATTTACAATGGTGATAAATTCTATGCTTCTTTAAATTTGAGTTATATGGGTGCACGTCAGGCGAATGTTGTCAATGCTTTTGAATTACCCGCTTTTAGCACCCTTGATTTGTCATTGGGCTATGATATTTCTAAAAAATTCCGCTTACAAGCCAATATCAATAACCTATAATCTTCAATAAAATGAATGACAAAATCAGAAGAATCGTCACAGGTCATGCCGCCGACGGAACTGCCATTTTTACAGACGACGCATTGTTTGAAACCGTAGTTATACCTTCGGGTGATGCTGCCATGTCAACAATCTGGACGACACTCAATGTTCCTGCTGATTTAAATGATGAAACTGACGGTGCTAAACGAGATGCAGGAACAACGCTAAAAGGTGGGTCTGTGATTCGGATAGTAGATATGCTGCCCAATGCCTCATCGCCGATGCACCGTTCAAGCAGTATTGATTATGGTATCATCCTGAGTGGAGAAATCGAATTAGAATTGGATAATCAAGTCTTCAAAACATTGGGTCAAGGGGCTATCATCGTTCAGCGTGGTACTATCCATAAATGGCGCAACCCAAGCAGCACGGACATTTGCCGTATCGTATTTATTCTCACTGAAGCCAAACCCTATATCTTCAGTGGGCAACCGTTAGAGGATTTTATGGGGCATTGATTTATCATTATTTTTAAAAAGTCAATCATGAAAAAGATAATTCTATTCATATTAGGCATCACAATGATGCTTTTTGCTTGTAAAAATACCGTAAGCGATAAAACCAACGAACCCTTCTTTTGGGGTGTTGCCACCTGTGCCTATCAAGTAGAAGGCGCATATCAAGCCGACGGTAAAGGCGAATCCAAATGGGATTTTTTAACCAATAAAGTACAGATTACCAAATTGATTACTGGCGAGCAAATGACTGGCAATGTGTCTATCAATATGTATGACCGTACGCAATACCTCAAAGATATTCAGTTAATGAAGGAATTGGGGGTTAATTCTTACCGTATGTCATTGGATTGGAGTCGCATTATTCCTGATGGAACGGGTACACCCAACGAAGTTGCCTTAAAGCATTATGATGTCTTGATTGACGATTTGTTGGCGGCGGGCATTGAGCCTTTTGTGACGATTTATCATTTCGATTATCCTGCCGTGTTGCTACAAAAAGGCGGTTGGGGCAATCCCGAAATGGAAAATTGGTGGCTTAATTATGCCACAACGGTTATAAAACGATATGGTAATAAAGTGAAGCATTTTATCACTTTTAACGAGCCGTATATTGAGTTTTTCTTAGTCGAAAACATGACGACTGCACCCCATGATGCGCCACTTTCCAAAGAGTTTTACATGAGCCAAATGCAAAAAGTGCATCGGCAATTGATGACAAATGCCAAAATCACGAAGATTTACCATGATTTGAAACTCAACGGTGAAATCGGCATTGTACTGAATTTGAACCCTGCTGCACCCTGGGATGCCAATAAACCAGCCGATGTAGAAGCCGCTAAGTTTCAAGATGTCTTAATCAATGACCTTTTTTTAGACCCCTTGTATAAAGGCAATTATCCTAAAATGGCGTTAGATTCTTTTGCCAAATACAACCCGACTTTTAAGCCAAACGCAGAAGATATGGCTTTTATCGCTGCGCAAAAACCTGATTTTTTAGGGATTAATTATTATGCACCTGCTATTGTCAAAGGTGAAGATACGCCCATGTCTTTGAAATGGTTGGATAATAATCCTGATTCTATCAAGTCAAATGTAGGTCCCGTCAAGCCTGAATATCTCTATAAAATATTAATGCGTTTGAAAACAGAATACAATAACCCAAAGGTGTATATCACTGAAAACGGTACGGGTTTCCCTTCTGAAGATGTGAAAGTAAACGGTAAAATAAATGACCCGATGCGCGCCGATTATATCAAACGCCATATTGGATATGCTTTAAAAGCTAAAACAGAAGGGGCAAATCTGAATGGTTATATGGTTTGGAGTGGTTGGGATAATTTTGAATGGGTGGCAGGCTATACCAAGCGTTTGGGTTTGATTTATGTGGATTTTCAAACGCAAGAGCGTACACCTAAGAAGAGTTTTTATGAATATCAAAAAATTATTCAAGCGCATAAAGGACTGTAAGCAAGACCCCCAGTATAAAAGCTATTTTGAGCTAAAAAATCTACACTAATCAAGTCTAACAACAAGAATTTAAGATGAAAAAAGGATTTTTCACCTACGAAAACGGCTTATTAGCCCTATTAAGTGTCTGCTTTGGTTTGGTTTTTATAGACCGCTTTGCACTGGTCTATTTAAGCCCATTTATTGCCAAAGACCTTAAACTCGGCAATACCCAAATCGGTATGTTGGTGTCCGCTTTGGGTATTACATGGGCAATTTCAGGCAATTTCACAACGGCTTGGGCAGAAGCGAAAAATAAGAAAAAAACAGTTTTCATCGTCTTTGTCATCTTGTTTTCCTTGGCATCTATCATTTCGGGCTTGGCAACAGGTTTTGCGATGCTGATATTGAGCCGCTTGTTGATGGGCTTTTTTGAAGGACCGACTTTGCCGTTGATTCAATCCTTTATTGCCAAAGAATCATCACCTCATCGGGCAGGGTTGAACATGGGTATTTTGCAAAGTTTTGGCTCAACTTTGTTTGGTTTTTTGATTGCACCGATATTGTTAGTCGCTTTGGCAACGCAATATGGCTGGCGTTCGACCTTTTTTTTGGCAGGTATTCCAGGGCTTATCATGGCTTTTTTATGTTGGAAATTTATCAGACCCAGCACGGCTGAAACCGATATAAAAACCAATGACGAAAGCCTAAGTTTTAGCCAATTATTGGACTACAAAAACATCAGAGTTGGGATAGTATTAGCCTGTTTGCTTATGACGTGGCTCAATAGCTGTATGACGTTTATGCCCAAATATTTCACCGAAATTCAAGGTTTTACTGAGGGGGATATGGGCAAAACAATGGGTTTAATGGGCTTGGCTTCTTTGATTGCAGGGGTGTTTGTAACAGCACTTTCAGATCGTTTTGGCAGAACACCGATTATAAAATTGTTCGTTTTGATAGGTATTGCTTTTCCTTTGGCGATTGTCTTTTTGATAGGTTCGGGACTTCAAATTCCTGTTATGTTTATCGGCTATTTTATGTTTGGCACATTTCCTATCGTCTTAGGTACGATACCTGCGGAAACTGTTCCGATGCACTCGACGGGCAAAGCGATTGGTTTGTTAGTTGCGGCGGGAGAGTTATTTGGCGGGGTTTTGATGCCTTTTGTTTGTGGCATTTTGGCAGATAGTTAT
>JAYTMI010000653.1:0-1620 GCA_043728625.1 Saprospiraceae bacterium
ATCGTCAGCATTGTCGTACAGAATTCTGTCAAAGGTAATGAAAAATATGTCTAAGATTTCGTGTAAAATTTTGGTCTATTGACCGAATTTGTTGCTTGCCGCTAACGTTTTGCAGATTTGCGATGGGCGGGATTTTCACCACAAATGTTTATGCGGAGCACAAAACTTTCGGCTACCACAAAACTGTCTGCGAAGCACGAAACCTGGCCTTTTGGGTAGGTGGTGTTATGTTCAATTCTTTTTCAGTCGGCAAGGAGTAATGCCAATTGTTCAACTTTAATTTTCGCTATCAAACCATGATTATGTAATGAGAAATGTTCTGCATTGAAGTTGCAAACCAAAGCTTCTACAACTGTTCGTCTATTTTCAATACTTCCACCATTATGATAAAAGTGGTCTTTTGTTACTACGTTGAATTTCCCCCAAAACTTTTCTATCATTTCATTTTGTCTCCAGTCGTTATGGTGCCAAGTTGAAAGAATAAATTTTGCTTTTGTTTCATTCAATAAATTGAATAGAAGTTCTTCATCTTGCTCTGTCCAGCCATTGAAATAGTCAACGTGTCTGCCATAATATGGTGGGTCGCAATAAATAATATCATTCTCTGTTGCCAAAGGAATAATGTCGGCAAATGATTTGTTGTGAAAAGTCCAGTCAGGGTCAGCTTGGATAATTTGAGTAACTGCAGCAACTTGATTTGTAATTTTTGTTATATATGCTTGTGCAAATCTGTCTGGTTTTTTACAGAATGGAATATTCCAGTGTCCTTTGCTATTAAATCGCATCATTCCATTAAATCCTGCTCTTGAAAGAAAAATAAAATCATAAGGAGAAAATTCACCGCTATTAAATCGTGAGCGAATATTTAAATAATGTTCATAGCCATTGTTATCAGCTTTACTTAAAATTTGTCCTTCTTGTTCAAGATAATGTTTCATTAAAGGTGCGGTGATTTCCTTTTCCTGAAGGCCTTTATAGAAGTTGATTATATGCGGATTTGTGTCATTAAGAATTGCTTTTTTATAACCCGAATTGAAAGCTACTACGCCAGTTCCTAAAAATGGTTCAATCCATTTGCCACTTACATGTGGGGCAAGTTGCATAATCCAAGGTACTAACTTGGTTTTTATGCCTTGACTTTTTATTGGTGGTACAATTACTTTCATTTCACATCTTTTTTAGAAATCCGTGTTACAATTTTATCCAATAAGTCTTTTCGACCTTTAAATTCTAAAAAGTCTTTAAGTGTTGTGATTTTTGTCGTTTTTCCATCTTTTAACATTGTGGCTGAGCCATGATTTATCCAATATTCGTCAAACCATTCTTCACCTAATTGACTAAATATTCCTTTTTCATTTCTCAAATCGTCAATGCTAAGTGTAGCACCAATATTTGCTGTATTTCCAGAGCCTTGTTTATCGCTTGCAATTTTCCATTTTTCGGCTGCGAAAAAGTCAAAGTCTTTGATGACCGATGTAATAGATTTTAAATTCTTGACGGTTGTAACTTCACGTTCACCAACTTTTTTGTTTGGTGTTTCGTATTCTTCTTGCAGTTCTTGAACTTGGTAAATTTCTGTATCGGAAACGTCATCGGTCAAGTCTGTTCTTGTATAAATTA
>JAYTMI010000654.1:0-6581 GCA_043728625.1 Saprospiraceae bacterium
AGGAGAGGAACTTTATGTTCGGGGAACTTTAAACGTTCCCCGAACATGGTACTCGAACCCATTTGCTGCGTCATTCGGTTTTAAACACCAACGCTTTACTTGGTGATTGTCCTCAGAATGACAAATAAATCATAATAACGACCTATCCAAATGCACGTAACCGCCGTCCACATGAATCAATTGACCTGTCGTATGACTCGATTTATCGGACAATAAAAACGCGACCATATTAGCGATTTCCTCTGCTGTCGTCATGCGGTTTTCAAGCGGGATTTTGGAGACAATTTTAGCCAAAGTCGCCTCTGGATTCGGCAACGTATTTATCCACCTATCATATAACGGCGTGTAACATTCCGCAACAATCAAAGCATTGACACGGATGCCGTATTTCAATAATTCAACTGCCCATTCGCGGGTCAAGGCATTGCGTCCGCCGTTGCTGGCGGCATAAGCCGAAGTGCCGCCTTGCCCTGTTTCAGCCGTTTTTGAACCGATATTGACAATAGAACCTTTGGATTTCTTGAGCTCGGGCAGGGCATGTTGCGCCATCAGGTAGTAGTGAATCAAATTGCGGTGCAACGATGCGACAAAGCCTTCGTAACTGCCATTTTCAAGCCCCACACCGTCATTGACACCTGCATTATTGACCAAACCGTCAATACGTCCGTATTTTTTGACGACCTTTTCAACGGCTTTTTGGCAGTCTTTGGGCTTTGTTAATTCAGCCACAACTGAAAAAGCTTTGCCCTTCATCGCTTTTATTTTGTCAACGGTGAGTTGATTATCTGCTTCATTGCGTCCGACAATCGCCACAATCGCCCCCTCAGTAGCGAGGACTTCCGAAATGCCTTCGCCAATACCTTTTGCACCGCCTGTGACGATGATGACTTTGTTTTTTAAGTTTAAATCCATTATTTATTTTTTGTCAAGTAAAAAAACTCTCTTTCTAAATCATACTTCATTCTACTAATGCTTACTCTCATAACCAGATAGGTGATAAAAATCATTAATGCACCAAAAAACAATATAGTGAACAAGGGAGTGTAATCTGCATTTCTGCCCAAGTTAATAGATACAGTGATAAGTGTGGTCAAGGCAATGAGTAAGATGATGTAAAAAAGTTTCATAAAATTATTGAAACCATTGATTTCTGTTTCAATAGTCAACTGCCCGTCGGTTTCGGTAAATGTGCCATCTGCTGTGGCTAAATTTTGGTTTTGTTGAAAAAACCTTGAGCGTCTTTTAATTTTAAATTCGTCAAAACCGACATGACCAATATATTCTTTCTTTGTTGATAGAAAAGGACTAAAAGCGTCTGCAAACAAACCGATTTCTCTTTCTTCTGTTATCGTAGAGAGTTTGTCGACAAATTCCTGTTGACTGATTTCGAGATGCATTGTCCAATCATCAATCAGTTTTATTTTTCTTAAAAATGCTTTCATTTCTTTATTTTTTGTTTTGTTACAGCTGCACAACCGCCTTAATCACCCGACTTTCAGGCTTCAACCAAGTCTCAAAACTGTCAACCATATCGGCGAAACTCGCCCGATGCGTAATCCATTTTGACGTATCAATCACGCCTTCTTCCATTTTTTGAATGATAAATGCAAAGTCCGAAGGTAGGGCATTTCGAGAAGATAAAAGCGTTATTTCCCGCCTGTGAAAATCGGTGTCTTTGAAAACCACATTGTTTAAATGTAAGCCAACAAAGACGATTTTTCCGCCGTTTGACACCTTTGTGATGGTCTCATTCATCGAGTGCTCGTTGCCTGTGGCATCAAAAATGAGGGTTGGTTTTTCAGGCATAAAGCTCTGTAAATCAAAGCCTTCCGAAGTGGCTATAATCGTTTTGACCTTGTAAGTCTCTCTACAAAACGCCAATCTATTTTCGTCTCTATCGAGTACAAAAACGTCTTTGCTTTTCATTCTTGCAAACTCAATAACCGACAATCCAATCGGACCTGAACCAATCACTAAGACAATATCATTCGGCTCAATCGCCGCACGTTCAACGGCATGACAACCGATTGCCAAAGTCTCTACTAAAGCCAATTGCTCAAAACTCAGCTTTGTTGATACATGCACTTTTGACGCGGGTACTTTTATGTATTCCGTCATCCCCCCCTCAGTATGAACACCTAAAACTTGCAACGTTTCGCAGCAATTCGTCTTGCCGCGCCGACACGCTGAACACGTTCCACAATGCAAATATGGCTCAACAGAGACACGACTACAGAGGGGGTACTTTTCAGCGTCAACACCTTGCCCAAGAGCCATAATTTCAGCCCCTAACTCATGTCCCAAACGGCGTGGATAGGTGAAAAACGGCTGATTTCCTCGAAAAGCATGGTAATCAGTACCGCAAATGCCGATGTTGTGGATTTTCAACAGCACCTCATCGGATGCAAGAGTCGCATCAAATGCGACTTCTTTATACTGAAATGAAAAAGGCTTTTCTAATACGATTGATTTCATAGCTGTAAAGTAAAACAATTGTTTGATTACTTATCATATCTCACTGCGAGTTGCCTTTGCGTGCCCAAACCGTCAATGCCTAATTCAATCACTTCGCCACCCTGCAAATAACGAGGGGGCTTTAAGCCCAAACCCACGCCCGAAGGTGTGCCTGTGGAAATAACATCGCCGGGCAATAAAGTCATAAATTGGCTAAGGTAACTCACGATGTGTTTGACATCGAAAACCATATCATCGGTGTTCGAGTCTTGCAACATTTTGCCATCAATACTCAACCAAAGGCGCAAGTTTTGCGGGTCAGGGATTTCATCTTTTGTCACCATAACAGGTCCTAAAGGGGCAAAACTGTCGTTACTTTTACCTTTTACCCACTGCCCGCCACGCTCTAATTGGAAAGCGCGTTCCGAATAATCGTTATGCAAAGCATAGCCAACGACATAATCCATAGCTTCTTCCTCGCTGATATACGATGCTTTTTTGCCAATAATGACCGCTAATTCGACTTCCCAATCCGTTTTTTCTGAATTTTTTGGAATGATAACGTCATCATTGGGTCCGCACAAAGCCGTTGTTGATTTGAAAAACACGACAGGTTCAGTCGGCACTGCCATACCCGATTCAGCCGCGTGTTTGGCATAGTTCAAACCGATGCACACGATTTTTGAAGGACGAGCAATGCACGAACCGAGACGGGTATCCGTGGGTACTTCGGGACAATTGTTTGCGTTTTTTTCTAACCAATTTGCCAATCGAGACACCCCCTCAGTACCAAAGAACTTTTCGGTGTAGTCTTCGCCAAAAGCCGAGACATCAATGCGTTTGCCGTTTCCCAATTCAACGGCTGGTTTTTCTTGTTCAAATTCGCCAAAGCGTAATAGTTTCATTTTTTTATAGTTTATAGTTTATAGTGGAAAGGTGATAGTTTTTAGGGTATTATCCACTATAAACTATCAACTATCAACTAATTATGTATTCAATTTCACAAATCCACCATCAATCGGATAATCAGAGCCTGTGATAAAACCTGCTTCATCGGAGCATAGATATAAGGCTAAATGAGCAATTTCTTTGGGTTTACCCATACGTCCAATGGGTTGTGTTTGAGATAGTTTTTCAAACATTTCAGCTTCTTTGCCAGGATAGTTTTTTGCTAAAAAGCCATCAACAAAAGGCGTGTGTACACGTCCCGGCGATATGGAAATACAGCGAATATTTTGCTGCACATAGTCCTTTGCTGTTGCCATTGTCATGGATAAAACAGCCCCTTTTGACATCGAATAAGCGAAACGGTCATTCAAACCGACCAAACCCGCAACGGAAGCCATATTCAAAATGACACCGCCACCTGCCGCACGCATTTGGGGAATTGCTGCTTGCATACAGTTATACACGCCTTTGACATTGACCGCAAAAACGCGGTCAAAATCAGCTTCGGGCGTGTTTTCGACGTTCCCAATGTGTGCGATACCTGCATTATTGACCAAAATATCCACTGTGCCTATTTTTTCAAAAACGGCTTTTACATCGTTTTGAATCGCCACATTACAAGCATGAACCACAACTTGCCCCCCCTCAGTAAGTATTTGATTTACAGTCTCTTCTGCGGCAGTTTCATTGAGCTCGAGGATGTGAACGGTCGCTCCTTGCTTTGCAAAAAGCATTGCAATGGCTTGTCCGATGCCACTGCCACCGCCCGTTATGACAGCTGTTTTGTTTGTTAATTGGAACATTTATTTTAAATATGAATAGGGATAAGATTTACCAAATTTTTAAAATTTGGTAAATCTCTGTTAAAGAAATTCGTGTCTCTACTATAAATTAATCCCCGTTTGCCAAGGAATAAAGTCGTCTTGTCCTAAAATTTGAGCCTTAGTTTGGAACTTGCCACTTGCCAAATCAATGCAATAATCCAATAGTTCTTCTGCCGTGTTTTCAATTGTTTTTTCACCATCTATAATTGCACCGCAGTCAAAATCAATGATATCGGGCATTTTTTTAGCTAAAATGGTATTGGTTGACACTTTTACCATTGCTGCTACGGGGTTACCTGTTGGTGTTCCCAAGCCTGTTGTAAATAAAATAATGGTTGAGCCTGCCGCTGCTTGTCCTGTCGTTGCCAACACATCATTGCCGGGCGTACAAACCAAGTGAAGACCTGGTTCTTTGCCAACTTCTGTATATTTTAAAACATCAACAATGGGTGCCGTGCCACCTTTTTTCGCTGCGCCTGCCGACTTAATGGCATCTGTAATCAAGCCATCTTTTATGTTGCCTACTGAGGGGTTCATATCAAAGCTGGCACCTTGTGCTGCTGCTTGGTCTGAATAAGAACGCATCAAATATTCAAACTTTTCGGCTTTATCGGTTGTCACACAACGGTTTATGAGGTCTTGCTCGACACCGCAGAGTTCTGGAAATTCTGCCAAATAGGTTTTGCCTTTTAAAGCCACGACCAAATCGGACAAATGACCCAAAACTGGATTGGCAGAGATGCCTGAAAAACCATCAGAACCGCCACATTTTAAACCAATGCTCAACTTAGAAAGCGGCGCAGGTTGGCGTTCCAATTTATTAACTTCGATGAGTGCTTGAAACGTTTCTTTGATAGCTGCCGACATCATTTCAAACTCTGTTCCGTAGCTTTGTTGATTGAAATACAGTATTTTTTTATCGAAATTCGGGTTTCTGACATTGATTTCATTCATCAAATCGGTGTATTGTGTTTTTTGGCAACCCAAACTCAATACCGTCATACCGACCACATTGGCATTGTTGGCGTACGCCGCAAACAAGGCAGCGAGACGCTCTTGGTCTGAATTGATGCCGCCGCAACCCATCTCATGGGTTAGGAATTTGACACCATCAATGTTTTGGAAATAGGGCGACTTCTGCTTGTTTTTAGCGAAATTATCTGCTTGATAATTGCCAATTTCGTCCGTTTTACCTGTCTTATCTAATTCTACTAAATCCTGAACTTGTTTTAAATAGGTATCAGGGAAAGCATAGCCGAGCGACTTGTCAAACGCCTCTTTTAGCTTCAAAATGTTCTTGTTTTCACAAAAAACCAACGGAATCACGAGCCAATAATTCGCCGTGCCGACTTGTCCATCGGAGCGTGGATAGCCCATAAAAGTACGATTTTCATACTTTGAGATGTCAGGCGCTTGCCAATTACTGAGGGGTCGTCTTTTTGACGTTGAATACTCTTCTGACTCATGTTTGAGGTTATCGGTTGTGATTTGTTCGCCCCTTTTTATCGGTTGAATGGCTTTGCCGACCAAAACGCCGTACATCGTTACGTGGTCGCCAAGGGCTAAATCGTGCGTGACGAATTTGTGTTTTGCTTTAATTGCCTTTGGCAAAATGTAGTTTTCACCTTCAAAAGCGATGTTTTCGCCTGCTTCTAAGTTGCGTAGAGCGACGATTACGTTGTCCGATGGATTAACTTTTAAGACTTTGTGTTGCATCATAAAATGAGTGAATTAATTGATTTAAAAAAACAACCTTGCCGACTTAATAGACGGCAAGGTTAACAACAAGAATGTATAAAATTAGTAACTAACTCGTTCATATTTGGTCGAAATTGTTTGACAAAGCTACAACAAGATGTTATGTCGTTTTAATGAAATTTTATCAATTTTAGATGATATTTTATCAATAATCAATTACTTTTGAGCTAATCTTATCATTAATATCATACATTCATGCAAGCTATTCTCCGTAAAATCAATCCGTCCATAGATTTTTCTTACGTGACACGTGTTGACGATCTGCCTAATTTTTATAATAAGTGGCATTTTCACCCCGAATTGGAGTTGTCACACGTCACTGAAAGTACAGGTATGCGGTTTGTTGGCGACAGTATTGCGCCTTTTAGTGCAGGTGATTTGATACTGATAGGGTCAAATTTGCCTCATGTTTTGAAAAACGACCCTACCTATTTTGAGCCTCATTCCGCGTTGCGTGTCGGTTCACAAGTCGTTCAGTTTCTGCCCGATTGTTTTGGCAAAGACTTTTTACACTTGAAAGAAATGGAAAATATCAAAGCCCTTTTTGAGCGTGCCAAAAGAGGTTTGCACATTACTGGAAAAACGAGAGAAAAGGTT
>JAYTMI010000655.1:0-1590 GCA_043728625.1 Saprospiraceae bacterium
TTTTATTTTTTTATTTTTTTTTAATCCGATTCAATCTTTTGTTAAAAAAAACGTTGTTACAAAACCAACAACGATTTTTGCGCTTAGACTATTTACCAAATTCAACCAAACTTGTCTCTCTGTAAACGACGTATATGAAAATTTTACAACTTTGCAAGAAATTCCCCTTTCCTCCAAAAGACGGCGAGGTTATAGCAATCAATACTTTGAGCAAATCACTGACCGCATTAGGCGCAGAAGTGACTTTGCTCACGATGAATACGAGCAAGCATCCAGTCAACGTCGCATCATTACCTGCCGAATTCAAAAAAACCTATAAAGCGGTACATGATGTACCTATTTATAATCATATAACGGCTTTGGGCGCACTCAAAAACCTTTTTGAAAAGGAATCTTATCACGTTACGCGGTTTGTCAGTGACGATTTTTCAAAAAAATTGGTCGAAATACTGAGGGGGGAGCAATTTGATGTTGTTCAACTCGAAACCATTTTTTTGGCACCTTATATAGATATCATCCGCGAAAATTCAGATGCTTTCATTGCACTACGTTCGCACAATGTTGAGCATGAGATATGGAAACGAGTGGCTGAGGTGACTAACTTTTTACCAAAACGTTGGTATCTCAACTTTTTGAACAAGAAACTACGCCGATTCGAGCTTGAAAACACGAAAAAATGCGATATTCTGTTGCCCATAACAGAACGAGATCAGCGCATTTTCCGATTGTTGGGTTTTCGAGGTGCTTCAGTTGTCACACCTGTTGGTTTGCATAGCCGCGATTATGCGCCCAATGTCCGGAGTTTTGAACGTCCCGTTACACTTGGATTCATTGGCGCACTCGATTGGATGCCCAATCAAGAAGGTTTACGCTGGTTTTTGGACAAAGTATGGTCCCAAATTTCAGCCAATCAAGACCCTAAAAAGCCCCATTTTCAGCTCCATATTGCAGGTCGAAATGCACCCAATTGGTTAAAAAATCTCAAGGCTGACAATGTTGTTTTCCATGGAGAAGTACCTGATGCTCAACGATTTATGAATCAACATTCGGTCGCTATAGTACCCTTATTCAGTGGTTCGGGTATCCGTGTTAAAATTTTAGAAGCGATGATGTTGGGGCGTGTTGTACTGACCACATCCATGGGTCTTGAAGGCATTCCTGCGCAAGATGGTATTGAGGTATTAATTGCTAATTCAGATTATGATTTCATCGAAAAAATAGAATTTTGCCGCAAACGACCCGATTTACTGAGGGGTATCGGCGAGCAAGCCCAACGTTTCGCTATTGACCATTTTGACAGTTTAGAGATAGCCGCACACGTTTTGTCCGCTTACGAATCGTTTTTGGAAAAAAGAAAGGTTAATATTTAATCCATTAGTTATCATAGTGCTTCTTAACTTTACGGCTTCATATTGAAACTGAAGCCCCAAAAGTGCCAGCTAATCAGTATGGCACTTTTTTTTATTTAATATAAAATATTGACAATCAATGCTTCCGCATATAAAATCGCTGATAAAAAAGCTACCAATCGCCTTTACTAAGAACCAACTGTATGATGCCCAGACGGTCAAAATTTTGAAAAAAATATGC
>JAYTMI010000656.1:0-3818 GCA_043728625.1 Saprospiraceae bacterium
CAAAAAAAACTACCTCATCAAAGCCACATCACCCTTAAAAACCTCTCTTTCGCCATCTTCAAACTCGATTTCTGCAATCCAAATATAGACATCTGACTGTAATAATTGCCCATTATAAGTGCCGTCCCAGCCATCGGAATCATCGTACATTGTTGGATTTTGACGCACAAACATGAGACTTCCCCAACGATTGAATACTTTAAAATTCAAAATTCGGCGTGTGCCAGAACCGCCAAAAATACCAAATCTGTCGTTTTGACCATCTTCGTTCGGCGAAAAAGCGGTTGGGGCGAATATTTTACGATTTTTATCTACTTGTATGATAATGTCCTTTTTCAAAGAACAGCCAAAGGTATCCGTCATTAATACATGAAAAATTGTCGTTTTTCGAGGCGCAGCTGACGTTATGCCGCAATTATCGCAAGCCAAACCAACAGAATCACGGCTCGTTGTCCATTTTATACCGCTCATTACTGAGGGGGGCAAAAGTCCAGCAAAAAGAGAAATATTATCGCCAAAATGAATCAAGGTATCTGCAGTTGTCAACGGAACCATCTTTGGCGGTTCAGTCAGTCGGATACTGTCTGTCAATAAACATTGATTGCCATCCGTTACTTGCAGTTTATAAACCGCTGCGGCAAGGTTTTCAAAACGCGCCAACGAATCACCCACCGTTTTTTCTCCAAACTTAATTATATATGGTTTGACTCCACCTGAAACACCCATAAGCGTTACAATTCCGTTTCTTTCTCCGAAACAACGGAGATTTTGGACTTGATAAGCCGTTTTCAAGGCAGTTGGTGCGGTCAATGTGACTGAAGCCGAGTCCTTACAGCCTTTTTCATCTGTTGCGATGACGTTATAAACCCCTGCCGTCAAGCTCGAAATAGATGATGAACCGAGGTTGGGTATGCCTTGCCATTTGTATCTAAAATTGCCATTACCACCTGTTGTTGAAGCAGAAACTGCACCATTGTTTGAATCAAAACAAGAGACGTTATAGCCATTAAATTGAGTAGTTGCGACTGCTTTAACGGTCATTTTTGCTGGTTCAGTGAGCGTTGCTTCTGATGTGATTTTACAACCTTTGGCATCTGTTACGGTCATTTTATAGTTACCCGCACAGAGGTTTTGGGTTGTGTTTGTTGCCCAAATATAGGTATATGTCGAATCAAAACCGCCTGTTGTTGTGGGTGTTATTGAACCGTTGCATTGGGCAAAACAGGTTGGATTTACTGTTGCTAAAGTGGTTTGCAATGGGCTTTGGGGCATGTCTATTTTTATGGTGTCGGTGGTGATGCACCCCTCAGTAGAAGTGACTGTTATTGCGTAAGTGCCTGATTTCTTAACAGTTAGGTCTGGGTTTGAGGTGCCGTCGTTCCATGCATAGCGCCAAGCAGAGCTGGGGGTTACTTCCAGTTTAAGGGTCTTGGGTTCACAGTACAACGTATCTCTTCCGAGATTGACTTTAGGGGTTGGACGAATGCGGACATTGACGGTTTGATCAGACGTTTGACAGGCGTTGAAGCGGGTTTTTAAAGAATAAGTGCCGCCCGTCGAGAGATCGGTTTTTGGGATGACCACTTGTGGATTGTTAGAAGAAAACCCATTGGGTCCAGCCCACTCGAACGTGGCGGCACGATTTGTCGTTGTTGTTATGCGCAGCGTATCGCCTTCGCAGGGCGAATTCGCAACGACGTTCACAGTGGGTATTTGGCAAGCCGTGGCATCAGGGCTTTGGATATTGTTGCAGTTCGTAAAATCTTCAAAATAGGCTATCGAGTTATTGTCCAGGTTCGTCACTTTTATCCAATCAATCGAGCCACTGCCTTTAAACCAAAATTTCAATTGACTGATGGTACAAATTTGACCTAAATAAGGCAGTGAAATCAATAATGTATCGTTATGAAAAAACGATGCGATATTGTTAGAACATTTGATTTTAACGACAGAATACTCATCTAAGTTACGCACAAGGAACGGTAGATTCGACTGCCGCAGCCCATTCATGCTGATAAAAGTCCAAGGTAAACCCTGTATATCATTGCTCATCATCGAAGCACTGATTTCACCTTGCGGCAATCTCAGACCAAAGCCCACATCATAAGCCGCTTGCCCGCCATACTGAGGGGCATTGCGAACACGATATTCAAATGTGAAATTATTGGTGACACAAATTGGGCTGTTGAATCCAAAATAAGTAAAATAGGCGTTTGTATTGTGGGGCAACCGCAAAGCACCATTATTGATATAACTACATATAGGGGCATCTGGCAAAGTGACATTCGTACCTGTCGAATAGTCCAAAACATAAGCGTTCCATGCAGATACTTGCGAGATAATATTGTTATTTATAAAAAATAGTAAAAAAACGACTGGAATAAAAAATTTCTTCATCTGTCGGATTGGCTTTAGAAAGTGTTTGTTGTTTTGTTTAAAAATACTGAGGGGGGTAATGATGGATTATCAAAAGATTGAATCGAATTTTGAAGTATAAATCTGACGTTTTTTGATAGGTAAGTATTGTCTCAAAATAAGCATTGACATTAGATTAACAGTTTATATGGGTTCGGTTAACAAATAATCATAGCTGAATTTACATAACAACCCAAAAGAAAATCTGCCCCAATCGCAAAACATCATTTTAGAAATACCACTTAAAATATATTTATTTTTTATAAATAGCGTTAAATACAGGTTTTCAACAAATAAGGCATGAAAAATGTAGTATAATTTTTATATCTATTCTGCCCATCTCATGAACCGATACTCATAAAATTCTCCTAATTTTGCAGGACTGAAAAAAAACTCAATCTGATGGCTCGTAAACTCGTTTTTTACCTAATTATCTCACTATCAACCACTTATAGCTCACTTTCGGCGCAACGATATATTGTCGAAAAGCTCGACTCGTCTATTAACTCCAAAGAGTTTGATGAAGTTACGCCCATTGTGACGCATGACGGAGGTACGATTTACTTTACCCGTGTCGGTAGCAGCGATTTTGTCAAAACAATTTGGATTGATGGAAAGGATGTTTCCGAAGATTACAAATACCAAGAATATTTGCACAATCTGCGCGAAATTTACTCTGAAATATCAGGAAAAAAGGTTTCGGGCAATCCCGAAAAATCGGATTTCAACCAAGACATTTGGTATGCCGAGTCACGTGACAGCACGTTTGACCACCTTGTGCATCCGCCTTCACCGCTCAACAATGCTTTGCCTAACTCTATTTGTTCGTTGACGCCCGATGGCAATACCTATGTCGTTGTCAATCAATTTTCAAAAGAAGGCGGTATGAATAAAGGTTTTAGCCTTGTTCGGCAACTACCGGACGGCTCTTGGAGTGACCCCGAACCGATGCAAATTGATGATTACAATATTTCGTCTTCTGCTATCAGTTTGACGATGAGTAACGATGCCAGCGTCCTCATTATGTCGTTGCCCAAGTCGCAAGGTTCAGATGACAATGACCTCTTTATTTCCTTTAAAATTGGCGAAAAGCATTGGTCCAAACCTCAAAACATGGGAGATCAGGTCAATACACCCTATAAAGAACTCACACCCTATCTTTCACCAGATGGTAAAGAGCTGTATTTTGCGTCCAATCGCCCCCTCTCAGTAGGTGGACTTGATTTGTTTTTTATTTCACGATTGGGCGATGGTTGGGACAAATGGTCAAAGCCACGCCGCTTTGTTGAACCTATTAATACGCCAGGTGACGAAAGCCAACCATATTTTAATATGACCACAGGGCAGCTTTATTTTTCGTCAAAACGCGACGGCACACATGATATATATCGTGTAAAAATTGC
>JAYTMI010000657.1:0-3514 GCA_043728625.1 Saprospiraceae bacterium
CCTCTTTTTGTCCTGGCGGAACGGCTATACTGAGGGGTACTACAAGTGGCGGCACAGGCACATTAAGTGCTGAATGGTTGACAACAACTAATCCGACAACACTTTCAACAAGCCTAAATTATTCGCCAATTGTCTCAAAATCAACGAATTATGTGTTGCGTATAACCGATGGTTCTGGTTGTTTCAAAACAGATACAGTTACGGTAAATGGTTACTCTCAACCCATTATTCATGTTGCTATTTCGCCCAACGATACTGTGTGCAACGATGCAGTGCCAGTCCTTCGAGCAAGTGGTGCGCAGTCTTATGTATGGTCAAGTTTTCCACAGATTGGCGCAGCGGCTTTAGATGCCCGAGGTGATTCAGCTCGTCTTTTCTCCTTGTTTTTACCTGCGCCTTACTATATTTTTACGGCTACTGGAACAGATGCGAATGGATGTAAAAACACGGGGCAAGCGATTATTACCATCATTCCATTGCCTGTGGTGACGATTATGCCCATTTTAGATTCACTTTGTGACGATAGCACCCCCCGCGCTTTGAGCGTTACACCCGCAACAGGTGGTACTTTTATTGTTTATACAGTTACCACTGTGTCAGCTATTCCGTGTATAAACTGTGTTGAAAATGGCATTTTTTACCCCGATAGGGCAGGGGCAGGCACGCATCTCGTCAGTTACAAAGTGACCAATGCGCAAGGTTGCAGCAATGCGCCGAGTATTCAAGTTCAGGTCAAAAGTTGCCGATGTTTGACAGCTACAACTGTACCCCTCAGTAAAAGTATCTGCCTGGGTGATAGTTTTAGGGTTAAAAATATCTTTTATAAAACAACAGGTGTTTATCGCGATACTTTCCGCAAAACGGACGGCTGCGACTCTATTGTTGTATTAAATTTAACGCTCAATAAGTCTGATACAACCTATCTTTTTTCAAAAACGTGTAATGCTGCACAGGTTGGGACGACTTCACAAGTGCTTAGAAATCAATATGGTTGTGACTCATTAGTCATTATGAATTTGACACTCAATAAGTCTGATACAACACGTATTTCTGCCAAAACGTGTAACCCTGCACAGGTCGGTACAACTTCACAAGTCCTTAGAAATCAATATGGTTGCGATTCTTTGGTGATAACAATAAAGACTTTTGGACGGCACGACACGACTCGCTACACCTATGTTATTTGCACAGGCGACAGCGTTTTTTTGAACAATATTTGGATAAAAACAGGTGGCGAAACGCGGTTCAATCTTCAAAACAATGAAGGTTGCGATTCAATTGTTATTGCCAATATTGCCTTTACAAGAAAAGACACGACCTACCAAACAGCGACGAGTTGCGATATAACTCGTATCGGTTTAGATACCATTCGTCGGACAAATCGGAGTGGTTGCGATTCGCTTATTGTCACGCGAACAACGTTTTCACTCAGTGACTCAACCCGTTTCAACTTATTTATATGTGCGGATGATAGTTTGGCTTTTAGTGGTCGTTGGATAAAAACCAAAGGTACTTATTTTGACATAAGGACAAATACAGAGGGGTGCGATTCCGTCCTCGTGTTGACCTTAGATTTTTGGAAAAGAGATACAACTATTGTTCAAAAAACAACTTGCAACCCGCTTTTAGTTGGTGATTCTGTCAAAATACTGAGGGGGTACCGTGGTTGCGATTCCGTTGTTATTATGCAAACGCTTTTAGTACCGAGCAATATGAAAGAATCGTTAACTATTTCAAAACCAATTAGTTGCAACGGTTTTAATGATGGGGCATTGACCATAAAAATCAATTCAGGTGGGCTTTCGCCTTTCAATTTCAATTGGAGCAATGGCATAAAAGGCAACAGTTTAACAAATCTTAAAGCGGGTTCTTACATCGTCACTGTGACTGACGCTGAAGGTTGCCGCCTTGTTAATTCCATCATTATCCAAAATCCGCCCCCCCTCAGTATAAATGTCGTGGGTGTTTCTCCTGCTTGTTTTGGCGATGAAATTGGCAGTATTCGTATCACCTCTGTTGGCGGTGGTACAGCTCCTTATCGCTTTTCGTCAAATATTGTGGCGCAAAATATAGTGACTTTACCGACTGTTTTGAGCAATATTCGCTTAGGCAACTATGCTTTTAAACTCATTGACGGAGCAGGTTGCACATTGGATTCGACGTTAACAGTGCCGCCTGCACTTGAACGTAAAGTAGATGTTGGAGTAGATATTACCATACAATTAGGCGACTCAACACAAATTAATGCGGTTTTAAATTTTACTAATGCCCGTTTTAAATGGTCTCCCAAAGATGGGCGCATTCGTTGCGATACTTGCGTTACAACGATTGTAAGCCCTTTAGAAACAACGGTTTATAAATTAACGGTTAAAGACGAATTTGGCTGTGAAGTCAACGATGCGTTGACTGTTTTTGTAGATAAAAACCGTCCCGTCTTCATGCCAACCAGTTTTTCACCCAATGAAGACGGTGTGAATGACCGTTTTACGGTTTTTTCAGATGCGAAAGTGCGTAAGGTGCAAACCATGAAAATTTTCAATCGTTGGGGCACGCCTGTTTTTGAACAAAACGATTTTTTACCAAACGATGAAAATTTAGGTTGGGATGGCACTATGCGCGGTGTTGTTTTGCCACCCGATGTCTATGTTTATTTTGTTAGGTTAGAATTTGTGGACGGAAAAGTCTATCAATATCAAGGTGATGTGACGATAATAAAGTGATAAAATAAATTCAAGTCTAAAAAAGAGGGCTAATACCAAATGATGTTTTTTCTTTGCAAAAGAAATTGAAACATCATTGGGCATTAGCCCTCTTTTTTTATAACATAATCAAATAAAACTATGATACCTAATTGGGAAGGCGTTTATCCAGCGGTCACAACCAAATTCACAGCCGACGATAAACTCGATTTTGATGCGATCGGCAAAAATTTTCAAGCACAAATGGATGCGGGTGTGCATGGGCTCATTCTCGGCGGTTCGCTTGGCGAGGCGAGTACTTTGGACGACGATGAGAAATTTGAGCTATTGGCTTTTACGCTCGATTTAGTGAAGGGCAAAATCCCTGTCGTACTCAATATTACTGAGGGGTCAACGCGGCGTGCCATTTCTTATGTCAAAAATGCACAACAAATGGGTGCAGATGGTTTCATGGCTTTGCCGCCCATGCGCTACAAAAGTGATGACCGCGAAACCATTCAGTTTTTCAAAGCGATTGCCGATGCAACGGACAAGCCGATTATGATTTACAACAACCCTGTGGATTATAAAATCGAAGTCACGATTCCGATGTTCGAGCTATTGCTCAAAGAACATGCGAATATTGAAGCCGTCAAAGACTCGACAAGGGATATTACCAACATAACACGCTTGCGCAATGCGTTTGGCAACCGTTTGAAAATCATGGGCGGCGTGGACACTTTGTCTATGGAAGCTCTTTTGATGGGTGCTGATGGCTTGGTAGCGGGTTTGGTTTGTGCTTTTCCAAGGGAAACGGTGGTTATTTATCACTTGAT
>JAYTMI010000658.1:0-5853 GCA_043728625.1 Saprospiraceae bacterium
TCAATTGATTATGCTATTTTAGAAAAAGCAGATAATGTTTATACGATTCCTGGTGACTTCGGTTGGTCTGATTTAGGCACATGGGGAGCCTTGTATGATGAATCGAAAAAAGATGCAGAAGCAAATGTCCTACTAGGCGACAATATTTTGGTCTATGATTCAACAAACTGTCTCGTTCGCGCGCCTAACGAAAAGCTGGTGATACTGAGGGGTCTCGACGACTTCATTGTGGTTGATGAAAACGATGCGCTGTTGATTTATCCAAAAGCAAAAGAGCAAGAAATTAAACAAGTAACAGAGACGATTAAGAAATTGAAAGGGCAAAAATATCTTTAAATAAACACTTACTACATGCCTGTAAAATCTATCTTTTGGAAAAAAAAAAACTAAAAATTGCGCTTGTTGCCAATTCTTCTTGGAATATTTACAATTTTCGCCTAAACATACTTGAGATACTACTCGAAAAGGGCTATGAAGTCATCGTCATTGCACCTTTAGATATTTATAGTCATTATGGCAACGATTTTCCAAACGTTCGCCATATTCCACTCCGATATTTGGCACGTCGTAGCCTCAATCCGTTTCATGATTTATTATTCGTCATTGAGCTATTATCCATTTATCGTAAGGAGCATCCCGATATTTTATTACACTACACGATAAAACCAAATATTTATGGTGGCATCGTGTCTCGATTTTTAGGCTTGCCGACAATCGCGTGCATTACAGGATTGGGTTATACATTTATAAGAACAGGTTTTGTGCATTGGCTGACCAAACACTTGTATCGCTTTGCTTTTGGACGTGTCAGACGTGTTATTTTTGAAAACATAGATGATCGCTTACTTTTTAATGATTTAAAAATAATAGAAGCCGCTAAATCGGTTTCAGTTAAAGGTTGTGGAATCAATATTGAGCGATTTTACCCGATGCCGCAATGGGAAAAATCGCTTCAAAACGCCCGAGTGTTTACATTCATCGGGCGTTTTTTGCATGACAAAGGCATCGTCGAATTTGTTGAAGCCGCCCGATTGGTTAAGCAAAAATATCCAGAAACCTTGTTTTGGCTTGTTGGAGAGATTGATAACGACAATCCCGCCGCCATTCACTCCAATATACTGAGGGGGTGGATTTTAGATGGATTGATTGAAAATAAAGGTTTTATGGACGATGTTCGTCCTTTTATTGCCGCCAGTGATTGCATCGTTTGCCCGTCATATCGGGAAGGTATGCCTCGTGTGCTTCTGGAAGGCATGGCAATGGAACGCGCAATTATTACAACAGATGTGCCTGGATGTCGGGAGGCTGTTGTTGATGGTGTCAATGGCTTTTTAGTCACTGTGAAATCGGCACAGGCCTTAGCCGATGCGATGTGTCAGTTGGTAGAATTGACAGATGATAGGCGAGCTGAAATGGGCAAAAAAGGTCGTGAAAAAGTGATGCTTGAATTTGATCAAAAACTCATTGCCGAAGATATTTTAACAGTTATTGAAACTGTTATTCATAAAACAAACACTGACTACACACACCGAAATTTAATTATTTCTTGAAAGACATACTCTTTTTAACCTACTATTTACCGCCTATTCGCTCTGTCGGTGTTCGACGAAATTATCTTGTTATGGAGCATTTGGCAGCTCATTTTGACCATGCCTTTGCGATTACAACAACCAATAGACATCGTTTACCCATTGAAAATCAATCACTTGACTTTGTTGAAGTTCATGAAGCCCGCACTATTGATTACCGAACAGTCAGCACTTGGTTCAAAAAAGAAAGAGCCCATGTTCATTTTTCTGAGGGTTCAAAATCAACTTGGTTGGGTCAGTTTTTGGTTAAACTCAATCGCAGTTTCCCATTCACTTTGCTGTGGGGAGAAGGTGGTTTGGTCTATATCATTCACAGCTTTTTCATTGCCATAAAGTTGATTCGTAAAAACAAAATCAGCCATATTTATTCGTCGCTGTTGCCTTATTCTGACCATGCCGTTGCTCATTTGCTCAAAATATTTTACCCAAAACTCGTTTGGATTGCCGATTTTCGAGATTTGCACGTCGAACCACACTACGATATTGTTTTTTGGCGACCGTTTCAGCATTGGTGCAATCGTCAAATTTTGAAAAGGGCAGACCTTGTGACCACTGTTTCAGAAGGTTTAGCGCGGCATTTAAGGGCTTATCACAACAATGTTTATGTATTTCAAAACGGTATTGCCCCCCTCAGTATAGATGGTCAAAAATCACTTTCTGATCGTCAATTTCCTTCAAAATTCACTATTTGTTATACAGGTTCTTTGTTTGGAGATGATAGAAATCCGAGTCTTATACTCACCATTCTTAAAGAACTTATAGCAGAAGGTTTATTGACAACAACTAATTTTCAGTTTGTTTATGCAGGAAAAGATACTAAATTGTGGTTGGATTGGATGGGGCGTTATGATTTGACTTCTTTTTTTGAAAGTTATGGAATGGTGAGTCTCGATGAAGCGAAACAACTGCAGCAAACAAGCCATATCAACCTCTTGCTCACATCAGCTACGCCAGAATGGACGGGCGTGATGACTGGTAAATTTTATGAATACCTTGCTGCACAACAACCGATAATTGTTTTGATAAATGGCACACAAGATATTGAATTTGAAACAATTATGAAGAATTTAAATGCAGGTTGTGTGGCTTATAATGACCATTCTTATGATGAATTACGCAACTTTATTTTGGCTCTTTTTCATCAATTTCAAAAAGACGGGAAAGTTGAGCAGACTATTTTAGTAGAGAAATTGAAGGAATTAGAATGGTCTTTTACAGTAGAAAAATTGATGAAAAGAATCATGCAGAAAACTGAATAAACTATTCGAAATGAGTGGGAATAAAACTATTTTAGATTGAAACAAAAAAAATACAAAATCCTCACCGTCGTCGGTGCACGTCCGCAATTCATCAAAGCAGCACCCCTCAGTAAAGCGATTGCGGAAAGCGAAAACTTAGAAGAAGTGCTTGTTCATACAGGGCAACACTACGATTACAAGCTTTCGCAGCAGTTTTTTGACGAATTGGGTTTACCGACCCCTCAGTACAATCTCGATGTTGGCAGTGGTCGTCATGCTTTACAGATGGGGCAGATACTTATCAAGTTAGATGCTGTTTTAGAAAAAGAAAAACCGGATATGGTTGTCGTATTTGGTGATACGAACTCGACCGCAGCTGCGGCAATTACATCTGCAAAAAATAATATTCCGTTGGCGCATGTCGAAGCGGGTTTAAGAGAATGGAACAAACGTATTCCAGAAGAAATCAATAAGTTATTGACCGATTCTGTAACGGATTTGTATTTCTGTCCAACCCAAACAGGTGTTGAAAACCTGCAAAAACAAGGTATTACTGAGGGGGTGCATTTGGTCGGTGACATTGGTATAGATTTGATAGCCCATAACTTAGAGCGAATTGAAATAAATAAAGCCTCTCTATTTGACCGCCTCAATAAATCCCGAATAACCAACCACCAATCACCGATCACTGAGGGGGGCTATTTTTTTATGACGTGTCACCGAGCCAGTAATACCGATGATATTGAAAAACTTAAACAGATTTTATCTATTTTTGATGATATAAAAGAGCCTATTGTTTTTCCGATTCACCCACGTACTAAGGCAACTATCAAACAGTATGGTTTGAAACACTATTTGGAAAAACCGCATGTGTATGTACTTGAACCAATTGGTTTTTGGGATACTCAGACGCTTATTCGTCATGCGAAAATGGTGTTGACAGACTCGGGCGGTGTGGTTAAGGAAGCCTATTTTCATCGGGTTAGGTGTTGCATTTTGGATAATCAAATCGAATGGATTGAAGCCGTCAATGAAGGTTGGAGTAAAATCACAGGTGCCAATCGCTTGCGAATAATTGAAGCCCTAAAAACTTTTGAGATACCTGCGGTGTTTAGTCGTTTTTTAGGCGACGGAATGGCAGCACAGCAAATCGTTTTTATCATTAATAGTTATCTCAAAAAGAACAAAAAGTAAATGAGTTTTCGTTTCTTTGTGGCAGATTCTAAGTTGAGGGTTTGAATATGAAAAGAATTTTATTGTTTCTCAATATATTGGTAGTCAACCAATTATAACGAGATGCTGTAACCTTTTTTCATTTAACAACTTAATTTCACTACTACTTAATGACTGTTTCGATACATCAACCTAATTATTTGCCTTGGATAGGTTATTTTTATAAAATATGGGCAAGTGACATTTTCATTTTGCATGACAATGTTGAATACACTAAACACAGTTTTACAAAACGTGTGTTTATACGTAAGTACCCTGCGACATCTGAACAGGACTACTTGATTGTTCCTTTAAAACGACACAGCGATTTTGCATTGATAAGTGATTTGAAAATTTGCCAGGAGCAGAATTGGCAACAAAAACAAATTAATAAAATCTATTACGTTTATCATAAAGCACCTTTTTTCAACGATTATTTTCCAACTCTCGAACGGTCTATATTATCAGGTTGTGATTTAACCTATCTGGCGGAGTTCAATAAAAATTTGATTTTTGATATTCTTAGTTTTCTAAATATTGACAGAAAAATTGTTCTTTCTTCTGAACTGCCCATTAGAGGTTTTCAAGCGGATGAATACAATGCTGAACTGGTTGCCTATTTTGGAGGCGATTTATACATCAGTGGGACGGGTGCAAAGAAATATCAATTCAATATGACCTATGCTGATAGAGGTATTTCGTTGATATACAATGAATTAGGAAATTATTTGAAAAACTTCCCCCCTCAGTATCCCATACAATATGATGCGGGTTTGAGTATTTTAGATGCGCTTTTCTATATCGGTCAGGAAGGAATCTTGGACATTTTTAAAGCTTACCAATATGCTGCTTTGAAAAAAAAAGAGCATGAAAGCCTTCTCTTAGTTTATTAGGAAAAGGTAATAGTATATAATTGATAGGTTTCTGTTTAATATACCTAAAAAGGGTCAATTCTTCGAAAAGAATTGACCCTTTTTAGTTTTGAAAAGATTTGTAAAAAAAAGAGGCATTTCCGAAATTCGGAAATAGCCTCCACACGAGATAAACACAAAAACTTATTCTTTATTTGGTTATTGGTTATTAGAGATTGGTTAATTCGTATAACGATTAACCAATCCCCAATCAACCAATCCCTAAATTATCTGTCTTCAAAGACGATTTTTTTACTCAAAATCCCGCCTTCAAACTTCACTTTTGCGATGTACATGCCTGTTGGCAATGTGCCACGCATCATATTGAAGTTGTGGTTATTCACCTTCGCTACTTGGCGCACGAGGCGACCACTCATGTCATATAACTCAATGGCTTGCATTGGGTTATGAACGTCACTTTCAAAAGTGATATAGCTTTGCGCTGGATTAGGAGCGATAGAAAGTTTTGTTGTGTTGGCGTTCAACAAGTCTTGTGTACCAGTGACTTGAATAGCGCAAGGTAAGTTCAAAGCCATACAAGCACGTGGGATAACGAAAGTCATTATGGTATCAATGTATGTTCTCGCTTTAGTTGCACTCATACCTGGATTACCAGCTAATGCGCCAGGATTGTCACCGTATTTTTGAACGAGTGTGTCAGTATTCCACCACTGCCAAGGTGCTGAGTCGTTTATTGAACGACCTACTAAAGGTAATAGACCTGTTGCGTATGTTGCAGAAAATTTATCGCTACCATAATAACCAACTGCACTTCTTGGTGCAACAAGGCTCTTGTATGGGTCAAAAGAGGATATTATGCGTTTAAAGCTATTGTTAATACCAAGTGAGTCAGCACGCAACTGTACCCAATGGCTGCCTTGAACCTGAACAACAGGGAGTGCT
>JAYTMI010000659.1:0-1569 GCA_043728625.1 Saprospiraceae bacterium
CATGACAGATATCCATGCGGGTTATTCAATACGTCAAAAGAAGGGCGGTTCTATTGATTTTCGTTTCAGTTTGCTCAATGTATTCAATAAAATGTATATCGCAGATGCCCGTAACAACGATACACTCGGCAATGTCGTAGGCACAAGAGACTTTGATGCCAAATCAGCAACCGTCTTTTTCGGCTTAGGTCGTCGGTTCAATGCCTCTATGGAAGTATCATTTTAAGTTTTGAGTTACATCTAGTTTTGAGTTTTGGGTTGAAATACTCGAAACTCAAAACATAAAACTCAAAACTAAATGACTATCTTTGTGTTTAATATGTCTAAATAATAATTGCAAAAATGGTAATAGAAGATAAAAGTCATTTGATTGAAAGAGTCAACGTTGCACTCAATGAAATTCGCCCTTTTCTGGAAGTGGACGGTGGCAACGTTGAAGTGGTAGATATAACAGACGATATGACTGTTCAAGTCCGTTGGTTGGGCAATTGTGAAAGTTGCGCCATGTCTCGCATGACGATGAAAGCAGGGATTGAGCAAGCCATTAAATCGAAAATGCCTGAAATACAACATGTTGTAGCTATGAATGGACTATCGTAAAATATTGACTTTCAATATTTTAACGCTGAATACAGGCAAATGTATTCAGCGTTTTTTTTAATAGACCCCCTCAGTATTTTTTGCCTTTCGCAGTGAAGTTTTACCATTCTCCATTAAAACATTCACCATTCACCATTACTCAATTCGTTGCCGTTATAATGTATTGATAGTCAAGCGATGTGTCGTCTGATTTGATGTTTTTAAAACCTGCTTGTTTCAATTCTTTTTCAACAACACTCAAAGGTACTTTTGTATTCGTAGGAGGACCAACAGGAATATTTTTCTCTTTGTAATCCACAATCAGAACCATGCCGCCTTTGCTGATACCTTGACGCAACCGTTGCATATACGCCACACGGTCGCTGATATACATATATGTGTTGACGATGATAACGGCATCTACTTCACCTTTTTTCAATTTGGCATCGTCCATATCAACGAGTCGTGCTTCGAAACGACTCCGTAATTCTGAATTCATTTCATTTTTAGCACTGTCCATGAACGTGATAAAACGCGGGTCAATATCCAGCGCAATCGTTTTTTTAGCGATGGGTACAAGGCGAAAAGCGAAAAAACCAGTGCCTGCACCCAAATCTGCGACAGTCTTTAGGCTCAAATCACCGAGGCGTTTGATAACCATATCGGGTTTTTGCCATACGAGACGGTCTCGGCTTTCCCAATCTTGGCGAATGTCGTCTATCTTATTTTGTTGCTTGCTGGTATCGTTCGTTTGTGAATCCGTTGACTGATAGCCACCAGGGCGTTCGCGGTTGTCTTGACAGGCGTTTACGACGATAAAGCATATTGCAAAAAAAATAATTCTTAATTCCGTTAGTTTCATACTTTTAAAAGGCTTCGTAATTTGTCCAAAGGTAAGTCCTCCCTTTGAAAAGTCTATTAAAAATGAGTGGATATTTGTAACTTCTTAGATTAGAACACAGATTAGGCAGATTAATACTGACAAATATC
>JAYTMI010000660.1:0-8747 GCA_043728625.1 Saprospiraceae bacterium
AATAATTAGACAGGCTGTTTTGCGTATTGACCAAAACAAGCACTTCGTCCGTTTGGAATGCCCGTTTGAATACCACCACATTCGAATTATCATTTATGATTTCAATCGAACCTTGCTTTACTGCATTATTGGATTGTCGAAAAGCCATTAAGCGTTTGTATTCTGACAATATATCAGGATTTAAGCTCCAATTAATAGGGCTTTTGCTAAAAAAAGGCGTTTTATCGGCACGTCCAACTTCTTGACCATTGTATATTAACGGAACACCGCCCATATAAGCTGCCAAAACAAAAGCACTGATTGACCCCGATTTACTATTAAAAAAAACAAGCGGCGTATCTTCCCAAGCCGATTGGTCATGATTAGTGGTATAACGCAATTTTGCAGCACCATTTGGTATCTGTGCGTATTCAGAGGTATGCGTATTTAATAATGAAGACGTTTTTAGATTGTTTTTATAGATATTTCTTAGTTGATTATAAAAATTCCAACTATAATTCATATCAAAACCTGCTGAAAACTGCTCACCCAAACTACCCTCTGCAAGCATGATATATTTGCGATTGGGTATCGTTTTAAGCGAATCAATGGCTTGTTTCCAAAAATCTGCTGGAACGCCATCTGCATGATCACACCTAAAACCATCAATATTGGCTTTTAAAACCCAATATTTCATCGCACTTATCATAAACTTACGCATAACCGCATTGCTGAAATTCAAATCTGCCACATCTGCCCAATTCGTGCCCGCAGGAATAGTAATATTGCCCACTGCATCATGTGTGTACCATTCTGGATGCTCGGTTATCCAAGCATTATCCCATGCCGTATGGTTAGCAACCCAATCAATAATAACCGCCATGTTGCGGCTATGGGCTTCTTTCACCAACGTTTGTAAATCGGCTAATGTCCCGTACTCCGAACTAACTGCTTTGTAATCCCTTACCGAATAAGGGGAACCTAATTGCCCCACATTATTTTTAACACCAATCGGATGTATCGGCATCAGCCACAACACATTGATACCCAATGCTTTGATAGAATCTAAACGTGCCTGCACGCCTTTAAAATTACCATCAACACTAAAAGCGCGCATATTGACTTCATACATAGCGACATCCTTTGTTGTAGGAACTCCCGCAAATGGCGCATCAAAAGCGGCTGGGTCAGCGTCAGGTTTAGGCTCGGTCACAATCGGCGGTTTAGGGGCGACAGCGATGGGTTTATTACAACATGAAAACCACAACGAATTGAGAGCCAAAAGGAACAATATCTTTTTCATAAATTTGATTATTATACTTGAAGTTATTAATGTATCTCAATCACCCAAGCTGCTCCCGCAGGTATCGTTAAGGTTGATAAATCTGAAATTGTTTCGTTAGTCATAACATTTCGACCCGTTTTACCCCCCCTCAGTATTTCACTACAAAAATCGGTTTTTATAACCTTTTCTTTATCATTTGTATTGGAAATAATCATGATTTTTTGCTTGTCTGTGTATCGAAAATAGGTATAAACACCGTCTTTTGGTGTAAATTGCATCATTTTACCTTGTGTCAAAGCTGGGGACTGCTTGCGGTAATTAGCCAGTTTTTTGATAAAATCATGACACTCATTTTCAAAATCGGTTCTGCCCGATGCTGTGAATTTATTGACTTTATCTTCTACCCAACCACCTGAAAAATCCTCCCTCACATCTCCATCGCTGCGCTGCCGCGACTTGTTCATACCTATTTCAGTACCATAATAGACTTGTGGGATACCTCTCAGTGTCAACAGCCAAATCATACCCATTTTGAACTTTTGGGCATCATTATTAATAACGTTTAAGAACCTATCTGTGTCGTGGTTTTCCCAAAAAATGACGTTACGTGTGGCATCTTGATAGACAAAGTCTTGTGCTAAGGTTTGATACAATTTATTGACGCCACCATCATTCCACATAACTTTTGAAGTCAAAGCATCCTTCATAGCGTTGAAAATCTGAAAATCACAACCACCTAATTGATTGGATTTAAAAGGTAAATCCAAGTGATTTTTAACAAAATACGCTTGATTCATCACCGACCCAACCCACGACTCTCCAAACATAAAAACATTGGGAAACTCGTCCATCAAGGCTTGATTGCACCGATTCATAAATTCTAAATCGCAATACATATAGGTGTCAATGCGCCAAGCATCCACGCCAAAATATTCCGTTGACCAAATAGCATGTTGAATCAAATAGGTGGCTAAATAGGGATTTCGTTGGTTTAAATCGGGCATAGACGGCACAAACCACCCATCAGACATCAATTTCCTTTCAGAAACGGCTGCGTAAGGGTCAAGGAGTGTTTGGTTGCGGTGCGACGAGCCAGTGTAGGTATCCCACTGATTGACCCAATCATGCATCGGCAAGTCCTTGAAAAACCAATGTTCGCTGCCACAATGGTTGTAAACGGCATCTTGTACCACTTTCAAACCTTTGTCATGTGCCGCTTTTGTGAACGAAAGATAAGCTGCGTTGCCCCCAAAACGCGGGTCAACTTGATAATGGTCTGTAAAAGCGTAACCGTGATAGGAACTGTAAGTACGACCATCAGAGCCGCCAATAGGTTGGTCGTTTTCTAAAACAGGGGTAAGCCACACAGACGTTGCGCCTAAATCATGGATATAATCGAGATGGTCAACAACACCTTTTAAGTCGCCGCCATGACGTAGCGAAGGTTCTTGACGGTTACAAACCGTGTCTTTAAGTGTGGTAAAACGGTCATTCGAAGGGTCGCCGTTGGCAAAACGGTCGGGCATAATCATGTAAACCAAATCGCTCGGCGATAGACCTTGCGGCTTCGCCGAACGATTTTTCAGTTCGTAGTTTTTGGTTATTGTTTCTCCATTTTTTGAAAAAACGAATTGCAAAACGCCCGCTTGTGCCGTTTTATCAATCGTTATATCCAAAAAAAGATAGTTCGGGTTCTCGACCATCTGAACGGCACGAAGCGATACACCTGTGTAAGGCTTCAGCGACACTTTTGATGCCGAAACGTTTTTACCATAAATTAAAATTTGCAAACTTGGGTTGAGCATTCCGACGTACCAATTCAAAGGATGCACCTTCTGAATATCAATTGGTTGAGCTTCGAGACTGATACCCCCCCTCAGTATAAAGATGAGACATAGAGTCGTTTTTATCAACTGATTCATGTTGGTTAGCTGTTATCTAATTAACTTAGTGAGCGACAGAAATTTCAATGTGCAAAACAAGGAAGAAAACAGGGTTGGTAGAGTACCACATTGGAAAATAACGTTACCACTTTTGGACAGTGGAACATTTTAAGGTATAAAATTTTGAAAAAAAGGATTATTTTGCAATATTCTTTGCATTTTTAGCATGCTTTGCGATATTTGAAGGTTGTGATTTTTATGTTTAAAACTGAAAAAAATTGAATAATTTTGTCATCTAAAACGAATTTGAAGATGAAATCACCATTCCCTGGCATGGATCCTTGGCTCGAAGGATATATTTGGCCTGATGTACATCAGGAATTGGCTTCCGCCATTAGAGCATTATTAGCACCACAAATTTCGCCTAAATATGTCGCTCGCATTGCGATTGCAACGATAATGGATAACGACCCAGAATCGGAAGTTGGCATTACTTATCCTGATGTCGAGGTACTGAAACGCAGAGATATACTCGAAGAGCCTGTTGCCACTTATGGCAATGTCACTTTGACCGAACCGACACTTTTAACGCCTTATAAACTGCCAATTATGCTCCGTTTACCTGTTGTCGAAGTCCGAGATACTGCCAATAACACATTAGTGACCGCTATTGAGATTCTATCGCCCGTCAATAAACGCAATCCAAACTTAGTAGATGATCGGAAAAAGTAGATGATTTGCACACAAATGGCGTTCATGTCTTGGAAATTGACTTGTTAAGACGCGGGACACGTCCTTTTTCTTCTAAAAAAAAGCCATCTCATTATCAAGTTATGTTGTTAAGAGCCAAGACAAACAACGCAGCAATATGGTCTGTCAATGTTCAAGACACACTACCTGTTTTGCCCGTGCCATTACTCGCACCCGACCCCGATGTTGTTTTAGAATTGGGTAAAGCGATGGATATGATTTTTGAACGCAGCTTGTACCATTTGTCCATTGATTATACAAAAGAACCTGCGCCACCTACTTTTTCTGAATCCGATTGGGCGTGGATACAGGAAGTTGTGCAAACGGCATGATTCCGATGCCCCCTTTCAACAAAACTGATTAAAAAACAACAGCGTTTCGGCAATATGCTCTGTCCAATAATCCCATGAATGTTCCCCCGAAAACTCTTCATAAATATGCGGTATGTGATTATCTATCAAGGCTTTATGTAATTGTCGATTGTATTCAATTAAAATATCGTCGCTACCGCAATCAAAGCGAAAAGGTGGTAAAATATCTTTATTTTGAATTAAAAAATCCAAAACACCGTCATGTTCAAGGGCTTTATCGGTCAAATCTTCAAAATCTGCTACAAATTCAGCCATTTGATTAAAATGCGTAATGGACGAAAGCCCTGAAAACGCCCGAAATAGGGAGGGGTACTTCGCACCCAAACGCAATGCCCCAAAACCACCCATCGAAAGACCCGCGATGAAAATGGGTGATTCATCGTTGACTTGCGCAATCTGTTCTTTGACCACTTGAATCACATCTTCAACAATCCACTTCTCATAATTTTCCGTTTTATGTGGCACATAAGCACTGCCGTCGCCAAACAACCCGTCGGAAGGCATGACTAAAATCATAGGTTTTATTCTGCCTTCATTTATCAGTTTTTGTGCTGTTTCATGCACTTTTCCTTTCATCGTCCACGCCCAATGACTGCCGTAAACGCCATGCAACAAAATGACAATCGAAATACCCTCAGAAATGCCGTTTTTACTGAGGGGGGTAAAAACGCTGATATCGGCGCGTTTTTTCAGCGCATTACTTTTGACGGTAATGAAACTGAACCCTTGAAAATCGCCTATTCTTGTTGTAAAAAATTCAGTCATTTTGTTTTTATTTAACACATAGACACAGTAGCACACATAGTTTTTTAATTCCTTTTAGGGGGACAAAAAACTATGTGTGCTATTGTATCTATGGGTTTATATTTTAAAATACAATTACCCCTTTCGCATTGCGTCCCGCTTGCATATCCGCAAACGCTTGGGCTAAATGACTGAGGGGGTACGTTCGTGTCACCATTTTATCCAAAATCAAATCGCCTTTGGCATACAGGTCTTGCAATATCGGAAAATCTATTTGAGGACGTGCTTTACCGTACAAAGGATTGATATAAATTTTATCCCATTCAAAGAGGTTCATATCAATCGTAATCTCTTGCTCAATACCGCTGACTTGAACGGCTGTACCTGCATTTCTAATCATTGCCAGAGGTGCTGCACCCAATTCTGGAATAGCGGTACATTCAAAAGCATAGTCCGCACCCCGTCCATTTGTCATGGTTTTGACGACTTTTGCTGCACTGAGTAAGCCTTTATCCGTTTTTTCTGCCAAAACCGTATGTGTTGCGCCATATTCTTTTGCCATGTCAAGGCGTAAAGGATTGACATCAACAGCAATAATTTTATTCGCACCAGAGATACGTGCGCCTTGAATGACATTCAAACCCACGCCACCCGTGCCGAGAACCACAACCGAAGTTCCTGCTTTCACTTTCGCCGCATTGACCACCGAACCATAGCCCGTCATCACACCACAACCGACAATCGCTGCCGAAGAAAACGGCATTTCAACGTGCATTTTCACGCAAGCGGCTTCACGTACAAGGGTATATTCGGACATTGTACCAAGACTAAAAGCGCGTTCAATCGGTACATCGTTATATGTTGTTGACGTGAAAGTAGCGTGTCCTTCACTAAGTGCATTCCCTGATGTAACAGCCGAATTGCGTTCGCAAATATGCTGATTGCCCTCCTGACATTGGAAACACTCGTAGCAGGGAATTGCCCAATTGAGCATCACTTTATCGCCGATTTGTAGGGATTTTACGCGATTTCCAAGGGCAATCACGACACCTGCGCCCTCATGCCCCATCACCAAAGGCTTGCCCCATGACTGTGAATCCCAGTCGGTATGACAGATGCCTGCGGCTTTGATTTGAACCAACACTTCGTCGCCTTGCGGGTCGTTGACGAGTATATTTTCAATTGAAAAATTGCCTTTGCCGTCTGCAATAGCGGCTTTACATTCTATCATTTTTGTGTTTTAATTTTGATAAATAACAGGGTTCAAAGGCGTATCAATCACTTCCCCAACTATTGCGCCCGGACACCATGTATGCCAATCATTTATTTGGTTTTCGTTTTCAGGCTGCTTCAAAAGCATGTCTTTATCCATGTAAATAACGGTCATTACTTTCCGCATGTCATCGGTTTGGTTCGCACCCGCTCTATGGAAAACCCAACCTGAGTGAAAACTCACTTCGCCCAAATCGAATGGCTCAATGACGTGTTTGAAGTCTGTTACACGCAATTTTTTCTGAATTAACACTTCACTATCGTCGCCAATCGCCAATTCTCTACCTTCCACAATGACGTGGCTACCCGCGCTGAATTCAAGTGGTCCCATGTTCAAAGGTATGGCTTGAAGCGGAATCCAAGCAGTCACCGTTTTGTCGCTACTGAGGGGCCAATAATATTGGTCGGCGTGCCAAGGGGTGATGCCGCCGCCGCCTTCTTTGTAGAGGGCTTGGTCGTGGTACATACGCACGCCTTCGGTTTGCATGAGGTCAGCCGCTATTTTGCCGAGCCGTTTGCTGAAAACAAATTCTTTTATTGTCTCGTCTTCACGCCACAGGTTGAAAATTTGCAAAAACGCTTTGCCATAAGTATCTCTGGCATCAAGCGGTTGACCGTTTTTGTTCAATTCAGCGACTTTTTCGCTGATAAATGTGCTGTAATACGCCAAAATCTCTGCATCAAACACATTTTTGAGTTTGATGTAGCGGTTTTTTTGAAAAAAATCAATGGCTTCTTGTGCCAGTTCGTAAGGTTGGTCGAGCCTGTTTTTCATTACGGAAATGTTTTAATTGTTAAAGATTACTTGCCGACACGAATTTCACAGATTACACGAATTAAAAAATCAATTCGTGTAATCTGTAAAATTCGTGTCTAATTATGATGCAAAATAACAGCAAATCCTAAATCTAACCTTTGCCTTTATTTGCAAAAAATAGTGTAATTTTACCTCAATTCTAAATTTTAATTTACATAAACGCTAAAATTAGCTAAAAATGAAAGCAACTTACGAGCAGCTAAGCGACAATATAGAAAATTCTTTCCTAATCCGACATTTCAGTTTGCCCCGTTTTGAAGCCCCTTTTCACTTTCATCCAGAATTGGAATTGACATTTATCGAAAGCAGCAAAGGGAAACGTTTTGTGGGTAGGCAAGTCAGCGATTTCGCAGCAGGTGATTTGGTTTTGTTGGGTGAAAATGTGCCGCATTGTTGGCTTAATAATCCTTCAAATACTGAGGGGGGGGATTTGGCAAAATCTACTGTTATCCAGTTCAAGAGGGATTTTTTAGGCACATCTTTTTTAGAAACGCCAGAAATGACAGCAATCCAGTTTTTATTTCAAAAAGCACAATCAGGCATTTTGATTAAAGGCAAAACGCGCGATGTGGTTGCTGATAAAATGTCTTTTGCAACTGCCGCAAATCCTTTTCAAAAACTTTTGCAACTCCTCGATATACTTCAAACAATTGCTATTTCAAACGAAACGGAATTGATTGACCCTCAATTTTCGACCACTACCCTATCCCCAATTGACACCGAGCGTTTCCAAAAAGTCTATGCGTTTATCATTGCCAACTATACACAAGATATTGATTTAGAAACGATTGCAGCCGTTGCACACTTGACACCCACAGCCTTTTGCCGCTATTTTAAAAAAATGACACGTAAAACTTTGGTGGACGTGGTGACTGAATTCCGCATCAAACACGCTTGTCAGTTGCTGACTTCAACGGGCAAATCGGTTTCAGATATTTGTTTTGAAAGCGGTTTTGGGAATATTTCTTTTTTTAATAAACAATTCAAAAACACTTTAGGGCATAGTCCTTTGGCTTATCGAAAAATGTTTATGGGTTTTTAGTTTCATCTGCTTCATTTTCTGGCAATTTGTTGCGTTTTTCCGTTTCGAGGTTCAAATAATTCTTAGAAGTCACGACTTTTTCTTTCAATTTTAATTCAAAACGCTCACGTGCATCGCCCGCAATATGACCGCCTTCAATCGCGGATTCGCGGTTTTGGGTAAAACCTTGTGCATTGTTGCGGTCAGTAATAATACGTGCCGATTCCTCACCCAAAGCTGAAAAAATCAGTTCCAAATTGGTCATGTGGTCTCGTAAATTCTGTTTTTCCAAACCTTTGAGATGCCCATGTTCACTTGGAGTCAATCCAAAAGTGGCTTTTGCAATTTCATCTGTTAAAATCGAGTATTCCGCATTTTCTTTAACCCCTCGCTTTTGCCACTCATCGGTTAATTGTCTGCGAATCAATATACTTTTTTCTCGATATCCTATCCAATCCTCGGGATAGCCTTTGGCGCGATATATTTCTCTGGCTCGCTCAAAAGCCAGTTCAGGATTTTCTGTTTCCTGTAAACGTTCTGTACCAACTTGCGCTAACCACAATTTCAAAGGCTCTACTTTTGGCGAAGGCACAGACATAAGAATACGGAGTACCCCCTCAGTATT
>JAYTMI010000661.1:0-1981 GCA_043728625.1 Saprospiraceae bacterium
TAGAACTTCTAAAAACTTTTACTTACAACGTTGACGACCAGGATTTACAAGAACTACGTCAACTTCTGGCTCATTTTTTTGCCAACCGCGCTGTCACAGCAGCAGATAAAGCATGGGACAAAAATGGTTGGACAGATGCTGATGTTGACCGTCTTTTGAACACAAAACTTCGCAAAACCTCGATACAATGAAAGTGGTGATTGATACCAACGTCTTTTTGGTATGTATTTCTCGGCGTTCACGTTTACATTGGATTTTTGAAGGATTGGAACAAGGTATTTTTACGCTTTGTGTCACAACCGATATTATGGCAGAATATGCCGAAATAATCGAACAACACATGGGTATTGAAGCCGCCGAAAACACGATGGGCGTAATTGATAATCTTAAAAACATCGAATTTATAACAACTTGGTTTCGTTTCAATCTTTTGAAAGACCCCGATGATGATAAGTTTGTAGATTGTGCTATTGCCAGCAATGCTCTTTTTATCATAACCCATGACCATGATTTCAACATATTAAAAAATATTCCTTTCCCAAAAGTATCTGTGATTGATACCGTTACATTTCACCAAATATTGTTTGCAGATAAAATCTAAACTGTAGATAATAAATTTTCTTCTACATAGTAAAATTGTTTATAAATAACTTTAAAAAAGTGACTGTAACGTGTCACGCCCAGCACCGTTTTAGATTATAAAAATAGAAACAGAAATATGACTGATAATCCAATTCAAAATTTTGGGCTGAAAGCAGCCGAATTTGAACAACTGAGAGCCGATTTACTGAGGGGGGATGAAAAGCTGTTTGAACATGTTTTTGTCAAACATTTTGACGACTGCCGCGTGTATCTCATCAGAAATTGTTCAGCACAAGCAGACGATGCCTACGATATAACGGTGGAAACCATCATCGCTTTTCGGAAAAGATTGCTTGAAAACAAGGTCGAATACGGCAATTTGAGGTTTTATTTTACCAAAATGGCAAAAGACAGCTATTTGAAATGGTTAGAAAAAAACAAGCGTTTGCCTGTTACCGAGTTGGTTGACAACGAAGCTGACCATGCCGATGAAACGGATAGCGGCTTTGATGAAGACCAACTTAAAGCCCTCGATTCCGCTTGGTCAAAGTTAGGTGACGATTGTAAAAACTTATTGAAAAGTCATGTTTATGACGGTTTGCAACTGAAACTCATCGCTCAATCGCTGAATGAAGCGGAAGCCAATATCAGAAAGCGCAAGGAACGGTGCATGGACAGGCTGAAATCTTATTTTTTCGAACTCTATACACCTTAAAAAAATAGAACAATGAAAGATTTATTAAAAAAATATCAGAACAACGAACTGAATGCTGCCGATACTGAGGGGGTCGAAAAACGCCTCGTCGAACAAGCAGTTGAGCGTGAAATGCGCCAAAAATGGACTACTTTGCTTGATAAAGAGGGCATTGATAGGTCAACTACGCCCCTTTCGGATATAGCAACTGACGAAGTTCAACCGACTAAAATGACGGCGCAACGGTCGACAGTGCAGCGGTTTATTATGGGTATTGCTGCCACATTACTATTGGCTGTCAGTTTCTGGTGGTGGAATGTGGATACCAAAACAGCTTTGGATTTGACTGACATTGCCTTGAAAAGTGAACGTTTTGCTGCCCCTTCTGTTCGCATGGGTCAAAATGACGACTTGAAAAATTGGGCAGATGCTAAAAACGCTTATCGTGATGCGGAGTTTGATAAAGCTGTAATGCTCCTTGCAGCGATTCCTACGCCGACGGTTGAACAACAGTTTTATATGTCATTGAGCCATTTATATGCTTCAAAACCCGATTATGAGAAAGCCGCTTTAGGTTTTAAAAATATTATTGAAAACGGTCAAGGTAATTTTGAAGCAGAATCGCAGTGGTTTTATGCCTTGTCTTGCATCAAATTAGGTCAAAATGATGCCGCGAAGCAAAGTTTACAAACTTTACTGAGGGGT
>JAYTMI010000662.1:0-2879 GCA_043728625.1 Saprospiraceae bacterium
GGTCCTGGCGTTGTTAACAAAGACCCAGGTACGGTTTTATATCCTATCCCTGCCGATGCGGTGACTTCGAATCCGAATTTGAAACAAAATGCTGGATACTAATCCACAGTAGTTTCTAAACATACAGTAGGGTGTCAAATTGAGTTTTGACATCCTATTTTTTGTTTTTATACTGAGGGGGGTTAAAAACTTGTCTCCAAATCAAACCCTACCAAATAGGTCGTCACTGTCACATCTTCAATCACATCAACCGCTTCAACGACCTCTTTATGTGTCACTTCAGAGTTGACAAAAACCAAATAAGTGGCGGTATTTAAACCCATTCGTTGGGCATAATAAGCCACTTGAGTTTTCCCTTTTTTGAATTGTGTGATATTTTGATAGACTTTTGACTCAATGACGGCTTCTTGACCCTCAATATTGATAATCATATCTGTCCGTCCGAGATTTGTATGGGCTTCGATATATGATTTACCGCCGACAACACCGAGAAAGGCATTAATATATGTTTCAAAGCTATACATCAAAGCCGCTTCTTTGATGGATTGAACTTTACCATCGTCGTCCCTATCTAAAAAATAACGAAACCCTCGTCTTGAAGTATATTCTTTGTATTGTTCAATAACTTTGGGCATTTTCAACAAGCCGTTTTCCGTAAAATAATCGCTAACATCAATATTTTGTTGGATTCGATTTTGCTCCCCATTTAGATATGGGTAAAAGGCAGCATGAAGGCTTTTTTGATACAATGGCACCCAAAATTCGACAAACCCTTCTTTATCTTTTTTGATAACACCATTGGCATGAAGCAATTTTATGGGTTCTCTATTGATTTGAAAAGGCACTTTTTCTTCTGTAAACAATAATCTTTCGACAAAAGAACGATACTGTTTGGCTTTATTAATAATATTTGATACGTTTTTGTCAATCGCTTCTGTCAAATACCAATCTTCAACAACAAGATAATCATTGTAGTCAATCAATGGTTTATGAGGACTGTTTGTGACCAATTTATCGGCAAAACCATTCACTAAGCCCGGTTGATTCGCTGTTATCTCTGAAATCTTTGCTTTTACTGAGGGGTCGAATAATTGCCCTGTTTCTATTTCATGTTGACCTAAAAGTTCTAAGACTTCATCATCCGTGAAATAAGGAACATTCAGATTATCTGCGATATTGAACGGACTTGCATTGTCTTGTACAACGCCAATAATATTGCTAACACCGACTAAAATAACAGATTTGAGGGCGTGTGTTGTGCGAGAATGATAAGCATTTCTGATAGAATGTAAAAAAGTACCAAAAAAATCTGGATTTATACCCTCAACTTCATCAACAATGAGTATAAGTTTTTTATTATTGATTTTAGTAATTTCAGTAAAAGTATCTGCCAAACTAAAAGCAGAAAAGTCAATGCCCCAGAATGTTAAAAGATTGAAATGAAGGTTATTTAGAAAAGCCTTGATGGTAGCATCCTTGAAGTTTTCAAAATTTACATAAGCCACTTTATATCCTTCCAATTGAAGTCTTTCAGCAAGCAACTGAAAATAGGTGCTTTTTCCTGTCTGACGGGGTGCCCAAATCGTGAAATAACGTTCATCATTCACTTTTTTAGTACCTTCCGATACCAAAGAAGTACGCAACAAAGTGTAATGTTTGTCAATGATATTTGGACCAGATGTATTGAAATAACGCATTGTTTTTTTCTTAAAATTATGATTGGATACTTTTACGAGCAAAAATACTTCATTTTGAATAAGTTTGTATTTTTTGAAATAATAAGCCTAATTTTACAGCACATTAGAAACGATACTGAGGGGTCTCTTTATGCAACGCCCTTGACTTAGAATGTATAAAAAACAAATCATGAAATTATTTTTCACCATTGCTTTTGCGCTGGTCTTTTCCCTTTTTGCTTGTAAAAAAACAACGACACTAACAGAAAATACGGTTTTTTCTAAGGTCTCTTCCGACCAATCGGGCATCAAATTCAACAATACCGTTACCAATTCCAAGGACTTTAATATCCTAACCTATCGTAATTTCTACAACGGCGGCGGTGTCGCTATTGGTGACATCAATAACGACGGTCTGTCGGACGTGTTTTTTACAGCAAACATGGGTGCGAATAAGCTGTATCTCAACAAAGGCGGTTTGAAATTCGACGATATTTCCGCAAAAGCTGGGGTTGAATCCATAGCCGAATGGAGTACAGGTGTGGCTATGGTGGACATCAACAACGATGGACTATTAGATATTTACGTTTGTAATGCAGGTTATGTAAACGGTATTGTACCTAAAAATCAACTGTTTATCAATAATGGTGATTTAACATTTACTGAAAAAGCAAAAGATTATAACCTCGACCAATCAGGTTATTCGACCCACGCCGCCTTTTTTGATTACGATGGCGATGGCGATTTAGATTGTTATATTCTCAAAAACTCATTTATACCCGTGAATGCCCTCAATTATTCCAATAATCGAGACTTACGTGCTAAGGACTGGCCCGTTGAAGAATTTGTGAAAGGCGGTGGTGACCAATTGATGCGCAACGACAACGGTAAATTTGTAGATGTGAGCGAAAAAGCAGGCATTTATGGCAGTCTCATCGGCTTCGGTTTGGGCGTGACAGTAGGCGATTTGAACAATGACGGTTGGTTAGATATATACGTGTCCAATGACTTTTTTGAGCGTGATTACCTCTATATCAATCAAAAAAATGGCACTTTCAAGGAAGACATAACCAACGAAATGCAGCATTTAAGCCTCGCTTCGATGGGTTCAGATATGGCAGATGTGAACAATGATGGCTATCCAGATGTGTTTGCAACGGAAATGTTGCCCTATGACGAGGAACGATTGAAAACGACAACAGA
>JAYTMI010000663.1:0-2982 GCA_043728625.1 Saprospiraceae bacterium
CATCTGCCAACACCTTGACCCTGCAATTTATCATTGAAAATATCATTTTAACGGTCATTGGTGGCGTGCTTGCTCTTATTTTATCGAGCATAGTCATCGCTTATTTCAATCGAGTAGGTATTGCAGATGTTCCTTATATGGATTTGAGAATTAATTGGTTGGTGGCAAGCGTTGCTTTCTTGTTAAGTCTTGTATTTGGTTTATTATCAGGCGTTTATCCCGCTTGGCGCATGGCTAAATTGTCGGTTGTGGAGGCATTAAAAGCATAAGTTTTTAATGATGAATTATGAATAATAAATGATGAATAAATAGCTGATTACTAATTAGTTGTAAAGTTAAAATACGTCATTTATTTTTTAATAATTCTCGAAGATTATTTTTTTAAACAGATTGCCCCCCTCAGTATTTTGCCCAATATTCATCATTTATCATTCATAAATCACCATTACTATGGTACAGCATCTTTTCAAACTCATCTGGAAAAAACGCAAAAGCAATTTCCTCATCATGCTCGAAATATTTGTCGCCTTCCTGATACTCTTTGCGGTATCGAGTTTGAGCGTCTATTTTTATAAAGGTTATATCAAACCGGCTGGCATCAATGCATGATGAATAGCAGCAACCCAAAACAGTATATAAAAGACATTCGCCGGCGTGACCCCGAACTCTCCAAAGGGTGGGGGCAAATTGCTACTACCCTTGTCGTTGAAAGAGAAGGTGGCACAGCAGCAAGAGAAGTGCGCAAACAGTTGGAACAAGTAACAGGAAAGCCGGTTGTTTCACATACCAATTTTTTAAATGGTTTTATTGAAGATGATATGCCTTTGCTTGATGAAAAATAAGGGGTACTTTGTAGCCATTATTTGATTAAAACATCCTTTTCATGAAAAAAACACTCCTTTTTGCTTCTTTTTTCTGCTCTTTTCTATTTTGTCATGTCCAATGTCAAAATGTAAAACGATTACAGACCTCTGATAAAATCAAAGGTTTAACCCTTGTTGCACCGCGCGAACCGTTCAGGAACGAACCCATGACGGAGGTAAAATCCGTCAATGCCGAATGGATTGCCATTGTGCCTTATGGTTTTACGCGGCAAGGCACCCCCTCAGTACGTTACGATGGAACAGGACGGCAACATTGGGGCGAGTTGTATGAAGGCATAAAAGTAACGATTGATTCTGCACACAAAGCGGGTTTAAAAGTGATGTTGAAACCACAAATTTGGGTCGGCGGCGGTTGGATTGGTGGACTCGATTTTGCAACAGACACAGAATGGACGCAGTGGGAAAAGGATTATGAAAACTACATTTTGCCATTTGCCAAAATATCAGATTCAATGAAAGTTGAATTGTTGTGTATAGGCACAGAAATCAAAATAAGTGCCACCAAACGCCCTGTTTTTTGGCACAATTTAATTAAGAAAACGAGAGACATTTACAAAGGAAAATTGGTCTATGCTGCTAATTGGGACGAGTACAATTTAGTCACATTTTGGAACGATTTGGACTATATCGGCATTGATGCTTATTTTTCGCTTGTTCCAAAAGCGACCCCCTCAGTATCCGAGCTTGAAAAGGCTTGGATGCCACACATCAATGCCATTCGCAGCTTCCAAAAACAACAAAACAAGCCCATTTTGTTCACTGAATTTGGCTATATGCCCATTGATAGTTGTACCTATCAGTCTTGGGAAATCGAAAAAAGGCGAAGGACTATGGCTATAAATGAGGTATCACAAGCCAACGCTATTGATGCATTGTTCACCGTTTTTTGGAAAGAAAATTGGTGGGCAGGTGGTTTTTTGTGGAAATGGTTTCCCGAAGTGAAAGCCACTGAAGGTACTCAAATCAAAGATTATTCGCCACAAGGGAAAAAAGCGATTGGCGTTTTACAAAAATGGTATGAAAAGTAAAAAGTATGATTCTCATTATTGACGACGATATAGCCGTTAGGACATCACTTTCTTTGTTGATGAAACAAGCCCGTTTTGACGTAACAACTGCCGAAACACCCACAGAGGCGCTCGATATTTTGCAACAGCAAAACATCTCTCTCGTCATTTTGGACATGAATTTTTCAAACAATACATCAGGTGATGACGGTTTGAAAATACTCGAAATCATCAAACAAAGACACCCCTCAGTATCCGTCATACTCATAACTGGTTGGGCGACAATTGATTTGGCGGTTAAAGGCATGAAATTAGGGGCATCTGATTTTATCAATAAACCATGGCAAAATGCACATTTATTGCAGTCAGTTAAAACGATTTTGAATTTAGCTAAAAAAATACCGCCCTCAGTAAATACAAGGAAAAAGCTCGATTCCAACTACGATTTCAGTCATATCATCGGTCAAGATCCTGCTTTTTTAAATATTTTGGAAACAATCGGACGTGTCGCCACAACGGACGCATCGGTTTTAATCATGGGCGAGAGTGGTACAGGCAAGGAGTTGATTGCCGAAGCGATTCATCAAAACAGTTTGCGGAGCAAAAAGCCTTTCGTCAAAGTTAATTTGGGCGGTGTATCAACGTCTTTGTTTGAATCTGAAATGTTTGGGCACATTCGCGGCGCATTTACCGATGCCAAATTTGACCGCACAGGACGGTTTGAAATGGCAAATAAAGGCACTATTTTTTTAGATGAAATTGGAGACCTCGACCTCAGTAGTCAGGTCAAACTACTACGTGTTTTGCAAGACAGAACGTATGAGGTTTTGGGGAGTAGTCGTACAAAAACAGTAGATACCCGAGTAGTTTGTGCCACAAATCGGCTTTTGGAGGACATGGTTTCAAAAAATACATTCCGTGAGGACTTACTTTATCGCATCAATTTGATAACCGTTCGCTTACCCGCCTTGCGTGAGCGTCCGAATGACATTCCTCTTTTAGTTACCCATTTTCTGAAAAACCTCAGTGAGATTTACAACCGACCCCTCAGTATTTCAACTGATGCGATGCAGTGGATAAAATCATTGTCA
>JAYTMI010000664.1:0-2296 GCA_043728625.1 Saprospiraceae bacterium
TTACTCCAACCCACTTGCGCTGAATAATCAAAGATTGGAATGGCACCTTTGATGCCGCCATAGATGTCATTCTTAATAGTATTTTGAATTTTAAAACTATCAGGTCTGATAAACGGATTGTAGTTTGTCAAATTCTTATACGAGTTTTTCAAAAAGTCACCTTTCCAACCGACAAAAGCTTGAAGTTGATTGCCCGCAACATTGGCAGAGGCTTCAATATCGGGTAGTGGCGTGAAAACATCATTGTGGGAGACCAAATTCGCACCTGCACGAACACTAAACCCTTCACCTTTGAAAGTAAAACTTGGATTCAAATAAATATTATTCAAATTCTGTGTTTTATCGGACTTGGGCGCGAGTGTCGTGAACTCTGTACGCACCACAATACTGAGGGGGTGCTTTTCACTAAACCACTTTGTCGCTTCGGCTTTGATGTTAAAATCGGTTTCACGATTGCCGAAGTTATCATTCATATTGTAGAAATTCAAACCGAGACCATAGTTGAAATCGGCGACGGTACGAGCAGAATTATACGCCTTTGCACCTGCAGAAATGGTATTGAAATGTTGGCGTGTATCCACTTTTTGATAAGTGAATTTATCATGATTATAGCCATAATATTGGCGCGTATTGTTATCAAAACCCAATTTGGCATCAATGGCAACACCTGCTTGGGCATAAAAAGTACCACTGGCTTCGGCATTGGTTGTCGCAAAGCTTTGGTTTTCTAAGCCTTTGTTATTATCCGCCGAATGATGTTTAACTTTTAAACCCACCAAATAGGTTTTAGGGTCGCCAAAACGATACGCACCTTCTAAATAAGGAGAGTTCGGCAAGCCATAACCTGCTTTTGCATAGCCTTTATACTGAGGGGGTAGCTTTTCTGTCTTGATAGCAATCGGACGCATACGCGGTGCGGAATAATCCACATTCAAAATCTTATTGGGAATGGTATATGCCTGTGCTTTTGTTGTCGTATCAACGGCGGGCAATACGGGTGCAACATTGATGCGTTCTGTTTCTAACAATTTGGCATCAAAGTTTTTGATAACGTCCTGCGTCTGCGAAGGCACATCTTTGCCTGGCTGTGCCATAATAGCAGTTGGCACGAGGACGGATATATAAAGGAGATATTTATTTATCTTGCTCATAAGTTTTTTAGATTTTAAGCTTAATTATCCTTATCCATGTCCAACAAATTATTGTTGGGGGCTGTGATACGACTTTTAACCGTTTCTTTCGTTTTTAAATTATTGAGTTTCTGTTGTGCTTCTGCAACAATCTCTGGAAACCCTTTGACACCTTCAATAATGGATTCCAATGCGGCGCGCGCATTCACGAGGTCATTCTTTTCAGCATAAATATCGGCTTGAAGAATAACAGATTTGGCAGCCCAAAATACTGAGGGGTTGTTCATTGACGCGCGATCAGCTTTACCCAATGCCACATCGAGATTCCTTTTTTTGTATTCAATCATCGCATCGAGATAACGGGATTCTGCTGTTTGATCATCATTACCACCTGCAGCGATTGTTTTTAAGAAAAACCCTTGTGCATTGTCCAATTGATTGCGGTCAAAAGCAATTTTACCTAAATGGTAGTTCGCTTGCGCAATTTGAGATTTTGTTGCCCTTGAATTGTTCGCTACTTTTGAACCATATTCCAAAACAGCATCAGGTCTATTGCTCCGATAAGCACTGCGTGCTGCCCACAGTTCTGCTTCAAAACGCTTATCTTCTGTAGTGGCAACTTTATCCCATTTAACCGCGAGGTCAAAGGTTTTTGCAAAGTCTTTTTTGTGATTATAAGCAATCAATGTCGCTTTCTCTACGGCTTTTTCGTACCATTTTGAAGAACCCCGATTCACAACAGCTTCATAATCAATCAAAGCATTGTCATAATCTTGTTTTGCAGAATACGATTCACCTCTATAATAATACGCATTGATGGTATTGGGTGAATTTGTGAAACGACTCAAATACGTTGTGAAACTGGCAATCGCTCTATCGTAATTACCACTTTCATACTGCACTTCTGCTGCTTTATAAGTGATATTGTCTTGCTCTAAATTATCTACTTTGTAACCTGGAATGGTTTGCAAGAAAGCGAAATAATCATCTGGTCTGCCTAATTCATTGACATAAATGTCTTGCAAACGCTCCAATGCCGCTTTGGCATCAGTGGGTGATGGATTATTGTAGAAAACCTGCTTGTAATATGAAATAGCCCCCTCATTGCTGCCTTTATTTTGAGCAATCAAACCCAAACGCAATAAGGCACTTACGACATACTCGTT
>JAYTMI010000665.1:0-4382 GCA_043728625.1 Saprospiraceae bacterium
GTTTTATTCACCTCTTTACTGCTTGTTGTGCTTTTGAAACGAACAACTTTAGTAGATTTCAAGGCATTATCGCCTGCAGTACCACCGTTACCATTTGCCGAAAGGCTGACAAAATAGAAAGTGATGGCGCTATTAATCAATGTGGCGGGTGATTTCCAAGTAAAAGTCCATGATGTTGCACCTGCTGACAGCAGTTTAGGTGTTGATTGACCCATGTATTGTTTGCCACTCGCTATTTCAACCGAACTGCCTGTCCCAGCTGTTAAAGTACCGCATTGTGCATTTGTTGCATCAAGGCAGACGAGTTGAAAACCTGCACGAGGTGCGTTACTTGTGTTGGTCAGTGTCAATGTATAGGTGGTATTGGCAACAACTGTATCAGGTACACCCGTCAAGGCAACTGTTCCTGTATATGCACCACCACTATGACAACCTGCCTGTGCGCACGTTAATTCGCCTGGCGCACCCGTACTTCCGGTTGGTGGGTTACTGGGGTTTTTAATAGTGCTTGAAAGTGAAAACCAAAGAATGGCTAAACAAAAGGTGGCTTTTGTAGTGAATTTCATAAAAAGAAAATGATTTAGAGATGAATGAAAAAATGAGTGTTGAGATGAGGTTTTGCCCCCCTCAGTATTTTATGTCTTAGTACGGTCGTTTGTGGTTTTCAGTTGCCTGCAAACAAACAAAAAAAGCAGCAATGTTTTACACATCACTGCCTTCTTTGTTTTAATAAACGAGGTTTCAGTTCTTAATAAATTTTGAGATTTCGGTTTTTGCACCATTTGTCAAGCGCACAAAATACATGCCTCTTACCCAATTGCTAACAGGGATTTTAAGCGATTCGATGCCTTTTTCGCTTTGTTTTTTGTATAAAATGCGTCCTTGTACGTCAATAACGTCAATATTTAAACTGTTTTCTACTTGTTCAGAAAACTCAATTGTTAAATCTGATTGAGTAGAAATGGGGTTTGGATAAATTTTCACAGTATTGCCCTTGCCTTCCTTTTGTAACGAAACGATAGGTGAATAAGTGGTTTTGCCATCAAAATCAAGTTGATTGAGACGATAGTAAGCTGTTTTTGTAAAGTTTTTATCTATAAATGAATACGTATTTTGAGTGAATGAACTGCCGTTACCTTTTACGAAACCGATGCTTGAAAAATGTAAACCATCCCCACTTTTTTCGACTTCAAAGCCAGCATTGTTAAATTCAGTTGCTGTTTTCCACGCCAAATGTGCATCGTTGTTCTCAACCTTTCCTTTAAAATAAGTCAATGTTACTGGAACAACAGACGGCGCAAAGATTGAGAAGGTTGAAAACGATTGTACCTCTTCGGCTAACTTTGTAAAATAAGTACCCCAAGAAGTTGTCGGACCAGACGACGACGACATGGGTTCCCAAATCGAACCGTTGTAATGATATAATTTACATTGATTCCGATTGGGCGTGAAGTTATTGGCTTCGTCCGTATTGTTCCATTGGACTAAAATATCTGCATCGAAATTGCCAGAAACACGTGTAATATCCCATTCTAAATTCACTTTTGAAAATTGAGAAGGTACAGCTATCGTTGAGGGATGCGCAGAAACACTAAAATCACCACCTAATGCTGTGACAAAGACAGGTGAATAGCTTTGTTCTGTACCAACAGGGAAAATCGTATTCGTTGTTACATTTTTGATTTTCAATGTACCGACCTCTTGGTATAAATCGTGAGTAACGACATAAGCCGTATTAGAAGGTGTCAATGGGGAACGCTTAAGCGTCAAAGTATTGTGATTTAAATCAAATCGTCCATGAGTCAGAATTAAATCACCCAATATTTCAATATCTAACTTGATTTTAACCCTTGCGACATTGTTTGAAATAACATCACCGTTGAAAACAGCGGAAGTAACAGGAATCCCATTTTCTATGTTGGGGTTAATATTCTGTTGTGATGGACCATTGAGTTCAACCCGACCTTCAACTTTACCATTGCTGCCGAAATTAATATCTTTTCCAATCCGTATTGTTTTGATTAGGTCAGGATTATACAAAGTACCATTATTGATATTGACAGCACCTTTAATGTCTATATCGGTCATTTGTAATTTGACGGTGTTTGAAACAAAGTTCAATTCGATGGTCTGGAATGAAGGCGATGTCGCAGCATCGACAAAAAAGTTATTATTGGTTATGGGTGTGATATAACCGCCAAACGAAACCGAGGCATTTTCTGAAAAGTTTTTTTGCCCTTTGATACACGTTGTCGCCGCGTCAATATGCGGGTTTGTGATAAACAGTGTGCCGCCAGTAGCCAAAAAAGAAGTTACATTTGTAAAATCAATCAAAGGCTTTCCCGCCGCCACACTACTGAGGGGGGTGCCTGTATTACCGTTAACGTGCATGAATCCAGAAGTCATATTGAAAACAGAGCCTGGATTAAACTTCAAATTTCCATTAAGAAAAAAGGAGTTTAGATAACCGCCCCCAATCGTTAATGTGCCATTGACAGTCAATTCTGAATTGCCCCCTGAACTGGGATTGCCTAGCGGATCCGGTGAGCCGACCACAGCCCGGTTGCTGTAATAGGTCAAAGAGCCATTGATTGTCAGCGACTTACATATTGCGGTATAACTCCCACCACTTGATGAAATTATTACGGCTGTACCCGCCTCAATGATGACAATATCGTCTGCACCGGGTATCAAACCACCTTGCCATGTGGCGTTGTTGTTCCATTCACCTGACTGTAATGAGAGTATGGTCCCCGCAAAGCAAGGTTGGAATGTGGCAATTATTGAAATTATTAAAGGGAGTAGAATTTTGTGCATGGGTGATACGCTTTAATAGTTAATAAATAATATTGGATTATTATGCAAAGGTAAAGGAAGTATATCAAAATAAAAAGAGTTAAATATGTAAAAGTCATATTTTTTCATACAAACATGTTTTATTCTTTGTTTTCCTAAAAATTACTGAGGGGGGGCTTTTTCAAATATTCTTTTGAAAAAACAGCTCATATTGTTTATCTTCGCACGTTTTTTAAAAGATATAAATTAATTAAGTTACTGAAAATCAATCGTTTACAACTATGTTCACAAGCCTAAGCGACCGCCTCGACTCCGCATTTAAAGTCATTTCAGGGAGTCATAAAATAACAGAACTCAATATTGCCACTGCTATTAAAGATATTCGTCGTGCACTCGTCGAGGCGGATGTCAACTATAAAATTGCTAAAGAATTTACCGATAAAATAAAAGATCGCGCGCTTGGCACTGAAAATGTCCTGAAAAACGTCAATCCAGGTCAGTTACTGATTAAAATCGTTAACGATGAATTGACCGATTTGATGGGCGGGCAAATCGCTGGTCTTAACCTCGGCGGTAAGCCAACTGTTATACTGATTGCAGGCTTACAAGGTTCGGGTAAAACAACTTTTACTGGAAAATTAGCACTGTATCTCAAAACTAAGAAGGGAAAACGCCCGATGGTGGTCGCTTGCGATGTCTATCGTCCTGCGGCAATTGACCAATTGACAGTTTTGGCAGAAACGGTGAAAGTGCCGATTTATAAAGAAATTGAAAACAAAAACCCTGTTCAAATCGCTTTAAACGCCATTGTTGAAGCGAAAAAACAAGGTTGTGATGTTGTTATCGTGGATACGGCAGGTCGTCTCGCTGTTGACGAACAGATGATGGCTGAAATTGCTAAAGTAAAAGACGCTATTTCGCCCAACGAAACACTTTTCGTTGTGGATTCAATGACGGGTCAAGACGCTGTCAATACAGCAAAAGCCTTCAACGACAGGTTGAATTTCGATGGTGTTGTATTGACTAAATTGGATGGTGATACACGCGGTGGTGCCGCTTTATCCATCAAATACACGGTTGGAAAACCCATAAAATTTGCTTCGGAAGGCGAAAAAATGGATGCGCTTTCAGAGTTTTATCCTGACCGTATGGCGAGTCGGATTCTCGGCATGGGTGATATTGTTTCGATGGTCGAAAAGGCGCAAGAGCAATTTGACGAGGTTGAAGCCAAGCGTATTGAAGCGAAAATTAAGAAAAACAAATTCGACTTTAATGACTTCATCGCTCAAATGGAACAAATAAAAAAAATGGGCGATTTGAAATCGTTGATGAATATGATTCCTGGTATGTCGAAAGCCATGAAAGATGTGGATATAGACGACAGCGCATTCTCAAAAGTGGAGTGTATTATTCACTCTATGACACCAACGGAACGGGCGAATCCTGAACTCGTTTTGAGTACAAAGAAACGCAAAGAGCGGATTGCGAAAGGAAGCGGTAAAACATTTGAAGAAATCAATGCTTTTTGCAAGCAATTTGACCAAATGAAGAGCATGATGCACCAGTTTTCAACAGGTAAATTCCCG
>JAYTMI010000666.1:0-2177 GCA_043728625.1 Saprospiraceae bacterium
AATGACTATACCACTTATGAGGCTTATCAAGGTCCTTTTACAAATATCGAAGACTGGCGACGCAACAACGTTGATTTATTGATATATAATTTATCAAAAGCGATAAAACAGATAAAACCACGTGTGCAGTTTGGTATCAGCCCTTTTGGTGTTTGGCGTAACGGCTACAAAGACCCCGAAGGCTCGGACACAAGGGCGGGTTTGACTTGTTACGACGACCTCTATGCTGATGTCCGCAAATGGTTGCATGAAGGCTGGATTGACTATGTTGTTCCACAAGTTTATTGGACAATGGGTTTCCAAATCGCTGAACATGAGCGCATTGTGCGTTGGTGGGCAGCAAATTCGGCAGGGAAACCCGTTTATGTTGGTCATGGGGCGTATCGTGTTGGTGAAGCCACCAATCGTGAGCAAAACTGGAGCGACCCTTCAGAGATTCCACGTCAAATTAAGTTATCACGCTCTGTGCAAAACGTGCAAGGCTCTGTTTACTTTAGTTCTAAATCTTTGATTAGTAACAGATTAGGCGTAGGCGATAGTTTAAAAAACAACTATTATCGTTATACAGCTTTAACACCAGAAGTTATCAAAGATGTTAGTTTATTAGCTTGCGAGCCGCCTGAAATCCGCGCCATGACATCTGAGCCCGACGGACGTGTATTGTTGAAATGGAAACCAAGTATGTTGGCATCCAGAAATCAACCTTTTCAATATATCATTTATCGTTTCCCTTGGGGACAAGTGGATTTTACCAACGGGCAAAACATCATTGCCATCATTTCAGGCGATCCGAATTTGAAAAATGAATTGACTTTTTTTGATAATAAAGGCAACGATACCAATCTTTATGCTGTGACAGCTTCTGATTGTTTCAATTATCAAAAGCCTAATGTTGTGGTTGAGAAACCAACCAAACCTCCCGTTACTCAGACAACGAAAAAGAAGAAAACGCCTTGGTGGAAAGGGTTTTGGCGGCGTGTTTTTGGAAAATGAGCAAATCAAAAATCTATAATTTGGGAATTTTAAAATTTTACCCCCCTCTGTAAAATCGTCGTAACAAGCCAACCAAAGATAAAAAATCAAGGTGATTTGCAAAAATTCCCACTTTTCGTTTTACATTTGCAGCCGAATTGGGAAATATTGGTCTCGTAGTACAACGGATAGTATGGAAGTTTCCGAAGCTTTTGATACAGGTTCGATTCCTGTCGGGACCACTTACCTAAAGCATAAAGCATTGTAAGTTAATAACTTACAATGCTTTTTTTGTGTCTTGGTACAAAAATGGTACAGCAATCAAGAATAAAACACCAAGCAGATTTTTTAGCACTCTAATGCGTCGAATGACATCATCTCCATATTTGTGACTGGAAAAAATAGGGTTTACCTTTGTCCAATATTTTTTGAGAAGGAAAATCTTTTAAAAATCCTTATTACGGTAAACAAAGGTTCACTTGTGGGAGTGTGACGGAGACGTTGAAATAAACTTTGCCCAACCATCGTCATTCTTTTCACTGATATTCGTCATTCATCTATTCTTAAAAAGATACCCACCTTTGCACTGCATTGCATTATTTTATTTACAAAATCAAACATTAAATACTAAACAATTAAATCGGATGGTACTTGTTGGCTATTTGTCAAAAGTATAATTTTTGTAAATCAATTTTAAAATTTCATAAAATGAAAAAATTAGCAGTTGTTATATTATTCGTCATTGGGATTGTAGGGCAAAACATTTTTTGCACAAGCCGTTGATTCAAAAGGACGTGTAATTGATTCAAAAGGAGATGTTTATATTAACGGTACTAAATTGGGTTCTGTTACCATGGATAGCATCGTGAAAAATGCCAATGGTAAGCCTATGGCTTTTCTCGGACCAAGCGGTATTTTAGTGAATTCTAAAGGGCGAACGCTTGGCAGAATGGGGAAAGATGGTACAACATATTACAATGCTAATGGTGCTAAAAAAGCCGACCCTCCCGTTCAACAAAATGACCAAAGAGGTTATGAGCATGGCGGTATGAACATGGACTCAACGCATCAAGGAATGGGCGGCAACCACGGCGGCATGGACACCATTCATCGGGGAATGAATCATGGCAAAAAAGGGACGCACAAAGGGAATAACTGACGACAAGTTTAAAATCTTCAGCATTTTGCATTTTAATTAATAAAAT
>JAYTMI010000667.1:0-1559 GCA_043728625.1 Saprospiraceae bacterium
AATGATTTGGCAGAGGCTTTCCAAAAAAAGGTTTGGCCCCGCGTGCAAAACCTTTATGCAAGTATCATTACCTCAATTTTAAAATCAAAATGGCGGGCATTAGGTGTCCTTTTAGCAACGATTGTTTTGCTGTTTGTTAGTTTCATTTTGGTCGGTATTGCAAAGCCAAACGTTGTCTTTTTCCCAGAAGCCGAACCCAATTTTGCTTTTACTTATATCAAATTGCCAGTCGGTACAGATACAAAATACACCGATAAAGTAACCAAAGACGTTGAAAAACGCATCATGGGTGTCTTAGGTGAAAACAATCCTGTCGTATCGTCTGTCATCGCAAACGTGGCAGTTGGAGCAGGTGACCCACAAACTTTTGACCTTTCTACGAACTCAAATCTGGGTAAAGTGACTGTTGCTTTTGTGCCTTATGCGAAGCGTGACGGCAAATCAACAAGTGCTGTTTTGAAAAAAATACGGGAATCCGTCAAAGGCATACCCGGTGCTGAAATTGTCGTTGAGCAAGAAGCTGGCGGACCGCCAACTTCCAAACCGATTTCTATTGAAATATCTGGTGAGGATTATCGGGAATTGGCGAAAGCTTCGCAAGGCTTGAAACGCTACCTCGATTCGCTACAAATAGCAGGTGTTGAAGAGTTAAAATCAGATTTGAACATCACAAAACCCGAAGTGACTGTCAATATTGACCGTGAAAGAGCCATGCGCGAAGGCATTTCGACGGCTCAAATCGGTATGGATATGCGGACTTCGCTGTTTGGTAAAGAGGTGACGAAGTTCAAAACGCCCGACGAAGATTTTCCTGTCAACTTGCGTTTTCAAGAAGACCAACGGGATAATGTGAATACACTTTTGGGTCAAAAAATTGTTTACCGCGATATGGTCATGCAGGGGCAATTACGCTCTGTACCGCTAAATTCCTTAGCAGATGTCAGTTATGGCAACACTTTGGGCGGTATTAAGCGGAAAAATCAAAGACGTGTCGTGACGATTTCATCGAATATTTTGACTGATTTTAATCCCAATCAAGTCGTAGCACAAGTAGAGGCGGCGGCAGCTAATTTCAAAGCACCATCCGATGTTGAAATCAAATTTGGCGGTGAAAAAGAAGAACAAGCGGAAACAATGGCTTTCCTCGGTTGGGCGATGATGGCGAGTATTGGTTTGATTGTCTTGATTCTGGTCATTCAGTTCAACTCTGTTTCCAAAATGCTTATTATTCTATCTGAAATTATCTTCTCCGTTATCGGTGTTTTGTTGGGTTTCGTTTTCACAGGGATGGATATTTCGATTGTTATGACGGGTATTGGTGTCATCGCTTTGGCGGGTATCGTGGTGCGAAACGGCATTTTGCTTGTTGAATTTACCGAAATTCTGCTGAAACGAGGTGTACCTCTTAAAGAAGCCATCATCGAATCGGGACGTACACGTATGACACCCGTTTTGCTGACGGCGGCGGCAACGACATCCGGACTTATCCCTTTGGCGGTCGGTATGAATCTTAATTTTGTGACTTTATTTACAGAACTCAATCCACATTTGCACTTTGG
>JAYTMI010000668.1:0-1557 GCA_043728625.1 Saprospiraceae bacterium
ATTTATTGGGATACCAAAAGCCGTGTTTCTCGCGATGTCATCAATCGGATGAACGGCAGTAATATCAAATTGGATAAGCAAAGCCCCTTGAAATACGTCTTAGCGCAGCCTTCTTTGCGGTGGGCGTGGTTTCTATTTCTGGGTTTGGTCGTTGCGTATTTGATTTTTGTTGCCAAACGGCGACAACGTATAATTCCTGTTTTGGAAGAAAAAACGAATACATCGCTACAATTTATACAAACAATTGGCATGATGTATTTCCGACAAAATGAACAAGTGAGTATATGTGATATGAAAATGAAGCAATTTCAAACCTTTGTTCGTGAACGTTACAAATTGATGGCGCGGACGATGGACGATGAATTTGTAAAAACATTGGCGATGAAATCGGGCATTTCCGATTCCGATGTTCGAGCCATAACATTGTATGAAAAAAGAATCGTTCATAATGATATAACCGAAGACATAATGATTGAATTTCATCATTTACTCAATCGGTTTTATAAAAATTGCAAATAAAAATGAGTCAAACAACAGGAATGTTTTCATTAGAAGGAAAAGTCATCGTCGTCACTGGCGGCACAGGCATTTTAGGAACCAGTTTCGTCAATGCTATTATTGACACAGGCGGCACAGTTGCCATTTTAAATACGAATGTAGAAAAAGGCGAAAAAGCAGTTGCCGCCATCAAAACAAAAGGCGGAGAAGCCATCGCTATTGCAGGTAGCGTTTTAGACGAAGATAAAATGAAAGCGGCGCGGGATATAATCCTTGAAAAATATGGCAAAATTGACGGTTTGGTCAATGCCGCAGGCGGTAATGTGCCAGAAGGGGTTTTAAAACCCGAAAATGATGTCTTCGATATGAACATCGAGGGCATGAAAAAAGCCTTAGACCTCAACCTTTGGGGAACGCTTGTGCCTGTTCAAGTTTTCGGTCCCGTCATTGCCAAAACGGGTAATGGGAGCATTGTCAACATCTCTTCTGTGAGTCCAAAAAGAGCGATTACCCGCGTTTTGGGTTACAGCATGGGCAAAGCGGCGATTGATATTTATACAAAATGGTTTGCCTTAGAAATGGCGAATCGTTATGGTGATGCTGTGCGTATGAATTCCATCATGCCTGGCTTCTTTTTGACAGACCAAAACCGTGCGTTATTAACAAATCCCGACGGTTCACTTACATCTCGTGGTCATGCAATAATCAGTCAAACGCCTTTCAAACGTTTTGGACATCCCGACGAATTGGTCGGTGCATTGATATGGTTGTTGAGCGATGCCTCGAAATTTGTTACAGGCATGGATATTGGGGTTGATGGTGGGTTTACGATTAATAGTGGGGTTTAATTTACTGAGGGGTCTATGGTTTTACTAAAAAGGATGTTGTCGCTGCGTGTGACAACATCCTTTTTAGTTACTTGAAATTTACTTGAAATTTAAACAAAAAAATAGCTCCCTGATATTATCAGAGAGCTATGTAAATCGTTAATAATCAAAAGATTATCTTTAATGTGGTCCGTGTAGGATTCGAACCTACGACCCCCTGCTTGTAAGGCAG
>JAYTMI010000669.1:0-1599 GCA_043728625.1 Saprospiraceae bacterium
GCAAAGTGAATATCACTTTGCGGTTTTTTTTCTTTGTAAAAAAATCAACCGCCATTCAAACTCATCCGAATTTTTTTCTCTAAATCTGAAACGGTGTCTTTAAAAATAACATCAGTATCCATCAAATCTTGTACGGCGCGGCATGAGTGAATGACTGTCGAGTGGTCACGTCCACCGAATTGGTCGCCAATGGCTTTGAGCGATGAGTTGGTCATGTTTTTTGCCAAATACATGGATAGTTGACGGGCGATGACGATTTGACGTTTGCGCGTTTCGGCAGCGAGTTTGTCAATCGGCAAGTTGAAATGATCGGCAACCATCTGTTTGATAAAGTCAACCGTAATTTCTTTATTGATGTGTTGAACAAAGTTTTTAATGACCTCTTTAGCGAGTTCGATGTCAATATTTCGCTGATTGAGCATAGACTGCGCAATGAGCGAAATGAGGACACCTTCTAATTCGCGGATATTGTTTTTTACATTATAACAAATAAATTCAGTGACGTTTGAAGGCAAATCAACGCCTTCCATAGACATTTTTGCTTCAAAAATGGCAATACGCGTTTCCAAATCGGGTGTATGCAAGTCGGCACTCAAACCCCATTTGAAGCGGCTGATGAGGCGTTCCTCCATGCCGTCGAGGTCTTTGGGTGCTTTGTCGCACGTAAAAACCAACTGCTTGCCTGTTTGGTGGAGTTGGTTGAAAATATGGAAAAAGATTTCCTGCGTTTTGTTTTTACCCGACAAAAACTGAATATCGTCAACGATAAGCACGTCAATCATTTGATAAAAATTGACCAAATCGCCGACAGCATTATTCTTTATGGATTGAATAACTTGGTTGCCAAATTTTTCACACGATACATATAGGACGTTTTTACCGTCTTCTCTACGGACAATTTCGTTGCCGATGGCTTGCGCTAAGTGCGTTTTGCCAAGACCGACACCGCCGAAAATGAACAGAGGATTGAATGCGGTGCCACCTGGTTTTTTTGCGACAGCCAAACCCGCAGAACGCGACAAACGGTTGCAATCGCCTTCGATAAAGTTATCAAAACCGTAGTTTTGATTGAGTTGTGGGTCAACCTTTATACGTCGAATACCTGGAATGACAAATGGATTTTTGATATTATCCGTATTGAGGCTTTCGGGTGTATTCGTATTAGAATCGCTTGATTCCTTCTTAGATACTGAGGGGGCTGCAGGTGAAGTCGTAGCAGCTTGGTTTTGCTGCTGTGCACCATTCATAATTTGATATTCGAGCCGCCCTTTTTCACCGAGTTCTTGGCGAATTGTGGTTTTAAGCAGCGCAACATAATGCTCTTCTAACCATTCGTAGAAGAATTTATTAGGTACTTGTATGGTCAATGACATGCCTTCGAGTCTGACCGGCTTAATCGGATCGAACCATGTTTTAAAGCTTTGGGCGTTGACATTCCGTCTTATTGTACGGAGACAGCTATCCCATACTGTTGTACAGTCCTTATTCATATTTTCAGCAAATTATTAGGGGGCATTTTCAGCCTCTGTTCATTAATTTTTTTTTAAAATTGCTGGTGTGCGTGTAAGCCGAGCGTAGTAAAATTTCTCATGTAATATT
>JAYTMI010000670.1:0-2606 GCA_043728625.1 Saprospiraceae bacterium
AATGAATTATTAGGTGAAAAATTTGTCGAGCATTTTACCCAAACCCGTGAATGGGAATGGCAGCAATTTGCAAAAGTTGTGACAAATTGGGAAATGAAACGGTATTTCGAGATTGTTTAATTTTTTTATTTAACACATAGGCACATAGAGAACATAGATTTTTATAATAGATTGAAAATCTATAAGCTATGTTACCTATGTGAAAACCCCTATCTTCCTATGTGCTAAAACAACTTTATACTGAGGGGATATAATTTTAATTTAAAAATGGATAAAAATGATGATTTCACAGTTCAATTTTCCAACCACCATTCGTTTTGGTGCGGGTGTCGTGAAAGAGTTGGCAGATTATTTAAAGAAAAATAACTTGTCAAGACCTTTGGTAGTGACAGACCCGAATGTACGGGAGTTAGCATTTTTCAAGTCTATCATGTCAGACCTTATAAATGCAGGTCTAAAAGCGGAAATATTCTCCGATATTCATAAAAATCCTGTTAAATCGGATGTGTATAAAGGAACAGATGCTTATGACGATGCCAAGAGTGATTGTATTGTTGGCATAGGCGGCGGTGCCGCTTTAGATGTCGCTCGGGCGATATTGTTACGCATCAATCACCGCGAGGATTTGTTCAAATACGACGATTTGATAGGCGGCGATGTGTATGTCACTAATGATGTACCGCATTTTGTCACCGTTCCGACAACGGCAGGAACTGGCAGCGAGGTCGGCAGAAGTGCCATCATTGCCGACGACGAAACCCACCAAAAGAAGATATTATTTTCACCAAAACTCTTGGCAAAAATCGTTTTTGCAGATCCTCTGTTGACGATGGAATTACCCAATTTTATCACAGCGGCGACAGGTATGGATGCTTTGACACATAATATGGAAGCCTTTTTAGCTAAGAACTATCACCCGATTTGTGATGGTATTGCCTTAGAAGGTATGCGTCTGATTCATGAATCCTTGGAACAAGCCACCAATCATCCCGATTTAGAATCGCGCAGTAAAATGCTGTTAGGTTCGATGATGGGGGCTATTGCGTTCCAAAAAGGCTTGGGCGTGGTACACTCGTTGGCGCATCCACTTTCTTCTCTCTTGGATACGCATCATGGTTTAGCCAATGCAATAAACATTCCTTACGGGATGCAGTTTAATATCGAAGGAAATGAGGAAAAATTCAGACGAATTGCTCAAACCTTGGACTTGAAAAGTCATACAGGCGAGGCGGTCGTGACGTATCTATTTGACCTAAATACCCGCATCAATATTCCGCATAAACTGAGTGCTATCGGCGTTAAATCGGAACATATTGAAACGCTGGCAGACTTGGCATTTGCCGATTTTGCACACCCCAATAATCCTAAACCCGTCAGTAGAGAAGACTTTAAAAACCTCTATTTTCAAGCCTTATAAATAGTTGATAATCAAATATTTATGTAATATTCATCATTACAATATTCACCATTATTTTTATGGCATTAAAAATAGGCATTACGCAATCTGAAACCAATTACGTCCATTATCCGCGATGGATTAAAGGGCAGGATGATATTGAAATTATTGAGTTGTCTTATGACCGCAATAATTTTGAAGATGTGGCTTTGTGCGATGGCGTGGTGCTGTCGGGCGGAATTGATTCACATCCCAAATTTTATTTGGACAATTTTGATTTGGGTTATCCGCACGCACCCGAAGAATTTGCTGTACATAGAGACAAATTTGAGTTGGCTGTTTTGGATTTCGTGATACAACAGAAAAAACCCGTTTTGGGTATTTGTCGTGGGCTACAACTCATCAATATTTTTTTCAAAGGAACATTGCATGTTGATATTGGCGAGGACAATAATGCAAAGCATAAGAAAGTCGGCGATATTGATAAAGAACACACTGTTTCAGTTGAAAAAAGCTCACGTTTCTTTGATATTGTTCATCAAAATGAAGGCATTGTCAACAGCGCACACCATCAAGCCATTGACATTTTGGGCAATAAATTAAAAGCAGTGGCTTTTTCAGAAGACAATTTTATAGAAGCCATTGAGTTAGAAAATGTCGAAAATCCCTTTCTTTTAGCGGTGCAATGGCATCCTGAGCGTATGTCTGACCCAGAAAATCCGTTTACAAAAAACATTAGAAAGGCTTTTTTAGAAGCCAGTTTAAAGAAATACTGAGGGGGTACTATGGGATATTCAGAATTACGAAATCTTTAAGATTTCGTAATTCTCTGCTCTATTTTACATAATTTCAAATCAACGCTATCAAAAATGCCACTTATAATTAAAAATCCTGCGACCAATCAAGTCATTACAACCATCGAAACAGATACAAAGGCTTCATTGTCTCAAAAATTGCAAGCCTTAAAACAAGGTCAAAAAGAGTGGTATGCACAGCCGATTGAAGCACGCGCCGAAACTTTGATGCGATTTCATGATTTACTCGATACCCATAAAGAAGATTTGGCAGCTACATTGACATCGGAAGTTGGAAAACCCTTACAACAATCGCGCAACGAAATCAATGGCGCACGAACCCGCATAAAATGGCTTTGTGAAAATGCCGCTAAGTATTTACAAGACGATTGGATGGTGGAGCAAGCCGACATGGG
>JAYTMI010000671.1:0-4319 GCA_043728625.1 Saprospiraceae bacterium
TTGGGTAGCCACATTCAACGGTGGTGTGAATGTCCACAAAGCGCATCAAATTCGTTTTGATTATTATACACATACAGGTAATCAGAGCAATGAACTCAGTAATCGCTCTGTCTTAGGACTTTACCAAACGGCAGATGGCAATATATGGCTGGGTACTGACGGGGGCGGTTTGAATGTTTTTGATAGAAAAAACAATCGTTTTGCAACCATAACCAACCCAAATAAAGTACAAAACACGGTTGTCAAAACGATTTTTGAGGATAAGCAAAAACGCCTTTGGTTGGGCTATTTTAATGGTGGTTTGGCATTGTATGACAGGCAAAAAGGCTCATTTAAGCACTATTTAAGCAATCCAAACGACCCCCTCAGTATCAGCAACAACAGCGTTTGGTCAATTGCGGCTGACCCTTCGGGAAAACTTTGGGTGGGTACGGTTGGCAATGGTGTGAACCTTTTTGATCCTGAAACGGGTCAATTTCAACGATTTCTGTACAATGAAGCCGATCCAACAACTCTTAGCCATAACGGCATCATGGTTGTATGTGCCGATAAAAAAGGCAGTATTTGGATTGGGACTGAGCATAGTGGTTTGAATCTTTACAATCGGGATAAAAAGAATTTTACGCGTTTTCAACATCGGTCGAATGACCCCCTCAGTATCAGCAGCGATTATATCCGCGCCATCTTTGAAGACAGTCGGGGGCGTTTGTGGATAGCAACCGAAAGCGGCGGGCTCAACCAATGGCTCGGTGATGGTAAATTTAAGCACTTTTCAGCACGTAATGGCTTGATTTCAGATGCCATTATGGGTATTTCGGAAGACCGTGATGGACTGTTGTGGCTCAGTGCGTTAGAAGGCGTTTCGAGGTTTGATACGGATAAAGAGAGTTTTCATAATTTCAGATTCAACAAAACGCTGGATGGCATGAGCAATCAGTTCAATCAAGCGGCTGTTTTGCGGACGCTTGATGGCGAAATGATGTTTGGCGGCATCAATGGTTTGAATATCATTAGACCCGAAGTTATTGCACCTAATAACGTCAAACCAACTGTCGTATTGACCGATTTCAAGGTATTTGATGTATCTGCTGCTTCGGGAATCCTACCAAATGGGCGCGTAATCTTTCAAGGCGATATCAGTCAAGTCCATAACATTCAATTGTCTTATCTTGATAATGCCTTTTCAATCGCCTTTTCCGCGCTCGATTTTACGGAGTCTTCACGCAATCAATATGCCTTCAAAATGGAAGGTTTTGACAAAGACTGGCGTTACAGCACCGCCAATCAACGCTTGGTGACTTATACCAACCTCGATGCGGGGACTTATACTTTCCATGTACGCGGCACAAATAGCAGCGGCGAGTGGTCAGACAATGAAGCGGCAGTAAAAATCACCATTACACCACCCTTTTGGAAGACAATTTGGTTCAAATCCTTGATATTTTTGCTCGCTACGGGTTTGGTTTTTTTAGCTTTTCGCATTTATTTGGAACGGCGTGAAACGATTTTACACCAACGTGTTTTGGAATCAGAACAAGCCGTTTTGAGTCTTCAAAATGAAAAATTAGAAACAGAAATAGAGACGAAAAACAATGAATTGATGTCAACAGCCGTCCAAATGGCGCATAAAAACGAGTTGCTTTTAGGTATAAAAGACAACCTTGAAAGCATCAAAACTGCGCCCGAAGCCGAACGTTTAAAATCGTTGCGTGGCTTAAAACGTACACTCGAAGCTGAAATCGAAAACAAAGAAACGTGGGATCAATTCCTTTTGTATTTTGACCAAGTTAACCGCAACTTTATTACGGAACTGCAAACCAAACATCCAAATTTGACGCAAAATGACCTTAGAATGTGTGCTTTAACCCGCCTCAATATGAGCAATCGAGAAATGGCTACCCTACTCAATATCTCCATAACAGGCGTTGAAAAAAGCCGTTATCGCCTTAAAAAACGCTTGGATTTGACGGTGGATGATGATTTGTCAAGGTATTTGTTGACTTTTTGATGAAAAGATACCCCCTCAGTATGAAGCCTATTTCTCAACCACAAACTTCTCCGTAAACACTTCTCCTTGTTTTTGTATTTTCAATAAATACAAACCATTTGGCAATTCAGAAACGATAATATCCTTAGTTGATACGCCTTTTTTCATCATTTTACCATCAATCGCACTGATTTGATAATCAAAAGGCAAGGCATCATTGAACGTCACAGCAATGGATTGACCTACAGGATTTGGCGAAATCGTTGGTTTTTTTGCTTGCTTCAAATCATTCGTCCCAACGGTCGTACAAATCGTTTTACCCAACAGCGTACCCATTTCACCACATAAATACTTGTAATTTGTTGACTCCGTAGCGGTTAAAGTCCGTGTCAACAAATTAGTCGCTTCGTTGGGGTCAGTTGTTAAATTATAAAACTCTTGGACACGGCTGCTGTCAAAATATATCAATTTGTAAGTAGCGTTGCGGATAGCTCTTGAATTGGTTCTAGATGTTGTTGAAACATCAAAAACCTCGGAATACGCCCAGGGTCGGGCTTCTGTTGCTGTATTTTTGAGGATTGGTAGTAAACTTCTGCTGTCCACAGGCTTATTTGCGGCTATTTGCGTCTGCCAATTGGTATAGCCCGCCAGTTCAAGAATCGTTGAGAATAAATCATGCACATTCACCAAAGCATTGCTTGCACGCCCTGGATTGACAACAGAAGGTCCCGAAATAATGAACGGCACATGAATACCTTGCTGATATACGGTGCTTTTTGCTCTATTTATAGGCGTAGTTTGCGCCGTATTGAGCGTGTTGCCATTGTCGCCAATGAAAATAATATCCGTACTGTCCATTTTATTATTGGCTTGTAGCCAGTCAAATATTTTACCGATGCGGTTATCCATCGCTTCAGCCATTACTTTGAAATAAGATTTTGGATTTTGATTAATATCCATTGTCGTACCACTCAAAGAACGGTTTGTTATCAAACTATCGGGCGGTAAATGGTAGGGAGAATGAGGTGCATTGAACGCTAACCACAAAAAAAACGGCTTAGTGCCTTGTTGTCCGAGCCAATTTATTGCGTCATTTGTTGTTTCAGTTGTTAAATAGTTTATCGAAGTAGAAGCCACGCCATTCGTTATTTTTGCCCAATTCGTGTATGTCGTTACAGGTTGCCCTGTGAACACACCTGCGTAATAATCCCAACCCATTTTGCTTGGATTATTGTAATTAACAGGCATGGGAGTTTGTAAATGCCATTTTCCGATATTGGCAACGGCGTATTTTGTCGGCGCATTGGCGTTTTTCAAGAGTTTTGGAATAGTTATTTCAGCCGTATCCAATTGCATATCAGTGGTAACGACATTGCCAACACCTGTCCGAAAACTGTATCGCCCCGTCAACATACCTGCGCGGGTAGGCGAACAAACGGGATTTGACCACGCATTTGCAAAACGCACACCTCGACTTAACAGTTTTCGGACATTGGGCATATTGACCGTATCCACACGGTTTTCTTGAAAACCACACCAATCTGAACCTAAATCGTCGGCGATGATGAGGATGATGTTACGTTGTGCATGGACAAACGATAAAGAGGAAATGAGTAAAAAGAGCGTGAATAGGTTTTTCATTTTTATTGAATTTTTGACTGTTTTACTGATGGTACATCCCGAAGTAATCAGGAGGGTGCTTTTTCGTCGAAAAGAACCCCTCAGTATTTTTGTCTATTTTAATCTTTTTGAACCACCACTTTCCTTGTTGTCTGCGCTGCGCCATTTGATATTTTTACGATGTATGTCCCACCATACAAAGTCTGTGTATCAAAATAAGCAATGGTGCTACCTGCATTGATACGTGTTGATTTCACCAATTTACCCAAAACATCATACAATTCGACGGTATAATCTGCTTTGACCAAATTACCTATTTGAACAGCAATTAACTCGGCACTTGGGTTAGGGAAAACATGGATGTTTAAGTTATTCAAATTGCCTTCTACCGTCGGTGTTGTGCTGTAAGTGGATACTGTTTCGGTAATAGAAGTGACTTTGGAAGCACTGACGACACCATAAAAAGTTGGACCTACGACATAAGGATAAGCAGAATTCCACTTCGCATCTACGGTTGCAAAATAGCAATAAATGCCATTTGGATATTCAGGCGTTTTGCAAACCCTACCGTTGTGGTCATCTAAATAGTCTGTTGCGGCATTGCTCACAAATTCGTAGTCTTCTCTAAAATAACCCAATGGATAAGTTGTATTAACGGCAGGTCCATTCGTGCGAGTGGTCATACTTCTTAATTGGTAGCTCGATTTCATGC
>JAYTMI010000672.1:0-1743 GCA_043728625.1 Saprospiraceae bacterium
ACTGGTATTATAAGTGATTGTTTGATGAATAGGCATATTTTGTAGGTATGTCCTATGTTATAGGGTGGAAAGATAGCACGTTTTTAGAATTCTAATAAAAGAAAGTTATATTATTTTAAGGTTAAGTTAATACAATTTTTAGAGCGTACATAGTTTAGGGTGTTTTGTGTTGATTTCGTCATATAAAATTTTGTATTATTGATATTTTCAAAATAAAAGTCTGAAAAAAAAGCCTTGCCAAGGGGAGCGATAAGAGATGTGGGCTATGCCAACGGTCGGGGAACTTTTGAAGTTCCCCGACCGTTGTAACGGGCTTCCGACTCATACACTCATCTTATGCCATCGCTCCGACTTCAAATACCAAATCGTCACCACCATCATGACGACCCAATAGAAAATTTCGCCGCCCCAAGCCCAGGTTAGCCCCCCCTCAGTATAGTGGAGTACAACGTGGATAAAAGCGAGGTAAGCCAGCGCACAAACGAATTGCAAAGCCAGACCCAAGGCTGCCGCACCCATACTTGCCAACGCATTGAAATAGACGCTGCCGACGCTGAAAATGGCTAAGATAACAATTAGCAACCGCAAAACGGGCAAGGCTTCGCGTATCAAGCCTGTTTCGCCTGTTTTGTGTAGCAAAGGCAATAAAAAAGTGGATGGAAATAGGAGAATCGGCAAGGATAAGCCCATCGTCACTGCCAAGCAGATTTTTGCGGTTTTCCAAATAGTGGGCATGACCAATTTAAATTCACGTTGCCCAATGACGTTTGAAACGAGGGTATTGATGCTCGATGCAAAGCCCCAACTCGGTATCGAAAGGAACAAATAGACCATGCGAACGAGGTTTGTTACGGCTAATGCTCGGATTCCGAGATACGCTTCTACAAAACTAAAAAAGACAAACCAACTGCCCAAACCCACAACAGGTTGCGCTACTGAGGGGATGCTGATGTACATCTGTTGACGAATGATATTGAGGTCAACTTTTCGAGGTTTGAACAGGTGATAGGCTTCAGCTTTTTTATCAAAAAACATATATATCACGAAGAAAACAAAGGCAGTTGCTTCGGCAATGGTACTTGCCAAGCCTGCGCCACCGATGCCCATTTCAGGCAGTCCCATTTTTCCGTAAATCAAAAGATAGCACAAAACGATGTTCATAATGCCCATAATAGCGGTGTCAATCATAATAAACTTCGTACGCGCAACGCCTGTATAAAGCGAAATCATCGCCAGACCACCATAGCTAAAAAACACGCCCCAAGACCGATATTTCAAAAATTCAAGGCTTTTTTCATAAATAACAGGCGATTTGACGAACCAATGAAAGAACGTCGGGCAACCGAATTGCATAAATAAAAACATGATGAGTGCCAACGCAAACTCAAAATAAAGCATATCAAAAAAGTTGCGTCCCACTTCTTCGGGCTTGCCTTCGCCCATGCGGCGCGCAATGAGGACTTGCCCACCTTTTGAAAAACCATAGCCAATGGCTGCAATAATGAGGTAAAAAACGCCAACGAAACCAATCGCCGCAAAGTCTTCATCGCTGCGGTAGTATAAAAACATGGAGTCGCTCAAAGCAACGATGTTTTGCCCGGCGCTGCCTAATATTAGGGGTAAAGCAATGGCAAATATTTGTCTGTATGTGATTCGAAGTTTGGTCAAAATAAAATATTAATGTGAATGGTGAATATTTTAATGGTGAATACCTTAATGGTGAATGCAAGCACTATGTTCGGG
>JAYTMI010000673.1:0-10114 GCA_043728625.1 Saprospiraceae bacterium
GGCGATAAATTTGTCTTCATTGATGTACGTGAACCCCACGAGTTTGCAGAATTTAATTTGGGTGCAGAATTGATGCCGCTTGGTACAATTCCAGAAGCAGCGAGCGGTGCATTAGCAGAACATAAAGAAGACGAAATCGTTGTGCATTGTCGTTCAGGTGCACGTTCCGGGCAAGCGAAGCAGTTTTTGATGCAAATGGGTTATCAAAATGTCCGAAACTTAGAAGGCGGCGTTTTAGCATGGCAACGTGAATTTGGCGTATAAAAAAACACAATATTGGTTGCTTTTAAAAACAAAAAAGCCAAACGATTCATAACGAGTCGTTTGGCTTTTTTAATAAACACCACTTTTGTTAATTACTGTTTTTTATAAAACCTTTAAAATCAATAGCTCTATCAAAAGGCTTAGCAATGCGGTCAAAAAGCACAGCGATTTCAAGGCGTGTGATGGCACGATTGGGGTCAAAGTTTTTAAGATTTAATCGCGGGTCCCAATTCCGACCAACACCTTCAATAAAGCCTTCAAAAGTCACATCAGGCTTCGTTTCCATCATCGCAAAAGCTAAGGCAACAGCCTCATAAATAGTCACTTTTCTATTCGCTTGCTGCGGAGTCATATCTTTTATATCAAAACCAAAATCATCGAAGGGCGGTAAAAAATCCTTATTTAGGATCGTCGAATCAGGATAAAACCATGTCCGATTCGCCCATTTGTAAGGCTCGCCGACACCCATCAGTATGCCCGACGCACCAATGCGTTGAATCGCTTGAAAATGTGGATGATTGGATTTTATATCGTAATAAGGCATTAAATATGCGCCTTTTTCAAGCAAAACAGACTGAATTTTTCGAATAGACATATCTTTCGGCGTTGTTTTTTCTAAGGCAGACAGGGCAGCAAGCGCGCCCGCTGCTTGTCCAATCAACAAAACGCAAGGCTGTAAACGAGTAGAGCCATTCACAATATTCGTGACTGAAATACTCTTTTCAGCGACAATAAAATTGTCAACATTTTTAGGAATTAACGCGCCAAGCGGTACATTAAAGGACGGAACAGGCGGGAAATTTAAGTTGGGCGCATCATTCGGATACTGCCCATGATGATGGTCAATCGGATAATCTCCTACCGCAATACCTGTTCTGTACAGTTTTTCTTTTTGATCAAAAGGCTTCAAAATATGATTCACCGTCATCGTCACGACTCCCTCAGTACGACGGCTTTCTCGAAAATAGGGAAGGAAAGGCATACGGTCTTTGGTCGGAAATTCATCGTCTGCCAAACCTAAGTTTTTAAAACCTAAATCATTTTGAATGAAATAGACAAAGGCAAGGGTATGTTGTTTGGCTTTGCCAAAGGCAGAACAACGTTCTTTTGGCGTCGCATCTATGACATTTGCGTAAAAATCATTGCCATTTCGGGGCCAGTTGAGCATGTATTTGCCGTTTGGCAATTTGCCATAATTCAACATTTTATCACAATCTATGATACTTTCAGCTTTTGGACAACGGCTTGCACAAGCACATTGAAAAAGAGATGCATCATAATTTTTAGGTTTTTTGACAAGTGGCGCGACACCTTTCCCATACGTTTTGAGAATGGCAGAGAAAGTCATATCTTGAACAATATCCGTTTTTTTGGAAGCAAAGCCGACCTCTCCCGTTTCCGAAGGGTCGTCCGTTCCAATTCTGTAAGGGATTCCGACAGCTTTTGCGACATCGCCTAATTCCGTGGCATCAATCACGATGCGGGCTTGAATGGTCTGTTTTCCTTTTTTTGTTTTGATTTTTATTTTCCAATGATACCCCTCAGTATTTTGATTGTTTTCTAACTTATTGATAGACAACAATTTAGAATTAAAAGAAACGGTTAAGTAGGATTCTTTCGCTGCCATTTCTTTAAAAATATTTGCAGCGACATGTGGCTCAAATTGCGTGTTTGACACCCAACCTGTTTGCACTTCTTTTTTACCACCATAATAATCATATAATTTTTGACGAAACTCCGCCCACAAGCCAGAAGGCAAATCGTGGTTGCCATCAGTAGCCGAAACACCCGCTGATGTGAGCATACCGCCCAACCACGGCGACGCTTCAACGATGATGGTTTTCGCACCGAGCCTTGCCGATTGAATACCTGCTGTTGTGCCGCTGGTACTGCCGCCGATGATACAAACATCATAGTTTTGCGCCCAAAATGTGGTATGTAAAAAAGTAAAAGTTAAAAAAAGAATGAAGGACTTTTTCATAAAGTAGTGAATTTCAATTTTTTATAGAAAACAAAACCTTTTACATCTTCAAAAGGCGAGTAGGCTTTGTTTTAGTTTTGTTTGAAAAAAAATGAGCTTATTTATTCGACAAAAGTAAGATTATGAGGGAGAAAAACAAAAACGTCTAACTTAAATGAGTGACTTGATAAAACTTGGTTGATTTATTTAGAGATTTCCGAGACGAAACATACCCCCTCTCCAAAGGAGTCCTATCGCACAGTATTTTTATTCAAAAACATCATTTGGTCACCTTGTTTTTTCTGTTTAGATTTGTGTGTCATAATTTTTATAAACAACAGAACTCTACGCAAATGAAAAGACGTTATTTCCTATCAGAATCTTCTAAAACCGTCGGTGGTTTAGCCCTAATGAGTGCTTTACCAATGAACCGTATTCTCGGTAAAACTTCAACGATTGCACCCAGCGACAAAATTCGTGTAGGCTTGATTGGTTGCAAAGGCATGGGTTTTGCCGATTTAAAATCCATTTTGAAAATGCCTGAAATTGATTGCATCGGTCTCTGTGATGTCGATGCCAATGTCTTGACTGAACGTCAAAACGATGTTGAAAAATTAAGGGGAACGAAGCCTAAAGGTTACGGTGATTTTCGTAAGTTATTGGAAAACAAGGATATAGATGCCGTCATCATCGGCACGCCTGACCATTGGCATGCTTTGCCGATGATTTATGCTTGTGAAGCAGGTAAAGATGTTTATGTCGAAAAACCGCTTGGACGCACTATCGAGGAGTGCAATCTCATGCTTGCGGCGGCGCGAAAATACGATCGTGTTGTGCAAGTTGGGCAGTGGCAACGCAGTCATCAGCATTGGCAAGATGCCATAGATTTTGTGCGTTCTGGTAAATTGGGCAAAATTCGTACTGTCAAATCATGGGCTTATCAAGGCTGGATGAAGTCAGTGCCTGTGAGACCTGATGCTCCCGCTCCAACAGGCGTTGATTACAATATGTGGCTCGGTCCGGCGCCTAAAAGACCGTTCAATCCGAACCGTTTTCACTTCGATTTTCGTTGGTTTTGGGATTATGCAGGTGGTTTGATGACCGATTGGGGCGTTCACATCATTGATATGGCTTTGTACGGCATGAATGCGGCGGGTCCAAAATCGGTTATGGCTTCGGGCGGCAATTTTGCATATCCTGATAGTGCGATGGAAACGCCAGATACCTGTCAAGCGATTTATGAATTCGATGGCTACACCATGATTTGGGAGCACGCCAACGGCATTAACGGCGGACCTTATGGACGTGACCACGGTGTTGGTTTTATCGGCAATATGGGTACGCTGGTTGTAGATAGAAATGGTTGGGAAGTCATTCCCGAAATAGATAAAGGCAAACCGCGTATGGAAGCTGTTTCCTTGATTAAATCAGTCGGCAGTGGACTCGACAACCACACTAAAAATTTCGTAGATTGTATGAAATCACGTGCAAAACCCAATTGTGATATTGCAATTGCACAAAATACCGCTTTAAATGCGTCTTTAGGAAACATCGCTTTCCGGGTCAATCGCAAGATATTTTGGGATGCAGCTAAACAACAATTGATTGGCGACGATGAAGCAAATAAATTGACGAAAGCGAATTATCAAAATGGGTGGGAGTTACCTAAAATGTAGCACCCCTCAGTAAAAATACATGTTGTTCAAATCTAAGGATTTGAACTTATGCTGGAGCAGCGGGGTGACTTGCTGCTCTTTTTTAGTAGTACGGATTTAAACCCGTACTACTAAAATAAATAAACGACATGTAAACCTAAATAACGATTATAAGCTGACCAATTTGTACGATTAATAATATTCGTCAAACCTAAATCATATCTTAATCCTAATTGAATGTTTTTAGTTGGTAAATAACTAAAACCGCCCATTAAGGAAATATCCCATCGATTAAGCCTTAATGTTTTTGTATTAACTTTATTGAGTAAATCATAAGAATTTTGAGAAGTAAAACTACTTTTAACGAAATATACTGAAGTACCATTTTCTTTTACACTTTGTCCTACTAAATAAGATGTTTTTAAACCCGTTGAAAAAGCAAATTTCTTTTTAAAATGATATTGAATTGTCAAGGGCAATTCTAAATAATACAATTTATCCAGTGAAATAGGTTTGCCGCTTTGTAAATTACTCGACGAAGTTGCGCTTGCTAAATATTCCTTTCTAAAATAAGAAATACTATCACCTATTGTTTGTGTTTGTCTAAAATTTAAACCTGCACCCAATGACCAATGACGATTCAAAAGTTTAGAAACGGCTAAACCTGTTTGAAAACCATCGATTTTTTGTCCTTTTTCGGTGTGAATGCCTGTTGTGATACCAAACCTTGTTTTTGAAACTAATATTTTATTGTTGATTATAGCCGTATTTACAGCGAGACATACAAATGGATGTAAGTAAGAATAAACGTATTTTAATTCACTTGAATCTTGTTTTATACTGAGGGAGGCAATTTTTATTTTATTTAATAATTTTATTGAATTAATATCATTTCTATTATCAATTGTTAATTTATTTTCAATAACAACTAAATCATTGTCATTGTTTTGAACAATATTATTTTGAGCAGTTTTATTGATTTTATTCAAATTTAAACGATTAGTATTATTTTGTTCAACTTTAATATTATTGTTTTTATTTTCTTGATTGAAATCAATAATTCTACCCCCCTCAGTATTTTTAGATACTTGAACATCAACAATGGGTTTTGACATTGTTTTATCTAATGTTTTAACAGGATTATAAGTATTCGAATACCAAAACCCACCGCCTAATGCAGCCGTTAAACCTATAAAAAACACAAGCCACAAGAACACACGCCGTTTCTTTTTGACAGGCATTTCTCGGTCGAGGGTTTGCAACATCGCGTGCCAGCCTTGATTTTCAAAATCGTTCTGATTGTTTTTATTCATTGTCTATTATTTACAGCCGCAGCTTTGACATTCTTCTAAAGTTTGAAACGGAACAATGCCTTCGCAACCGCCCCAAATAAATTCTTTACATTTCTTTTTATGTTGATTTTCAAATAGTTGCATTCGTTTTTGAATCCAACAATTTCCGTAATTGCTCACGTGCTGCCGACAAATGCCATTTTGAAGTACCCACAGAAATATTCAATTGTTCCCCAATTTCAGCATGATTTAAGCCTTCAATAGCATAAAGTCGAAAAACTTTGCAGGTCGCGGGCGGTAATTTGTCAATTACTTTTAATAAATCATCGTAATACAATTCTGAAAGTACCCCCTCAGTATGTTGCGTTATTTTCGCCTGTGGCAATACATCAGAGAAGACAACGGCATCCAAATATGTCTGATTTTGCTTGAAATAATCCGAAATAGCATGAAAAACTAAGCGTCTTATCCAACCTTCAAGCGAACCTTTGAATGAAAAAGTATCTATTTTCTTAAAAATTCTTAAAAAACCGTCGTTTAGTATCTCCAATGCTCGTTCACGATCGCCGTTTGTATAGCGCAAGCACATCTGTATCATAGCGGGGAAGTGCCGACGATACAGTATTTCTTGATATTTGCGCTCATTGCGCACACATCCTGCGACTATTTCGGTTTCGTTATCGTTCAAAACGGACGTTTGAAAAGTTTAATTATGAGTAAAGACACCTGAAACATACTGAGGGGTTGGGTAACTTTGAAAATAAATATAAATTTATCCTTAAAATGTAAAATATGAACAATTACGAAATCGGACATTTAAAACCAGAAGAAATTGACAGTTTGCTCGAACTACAACGTGAAAATCTGCCAATTAATTTAGACAGACAAACCATTGATAGTCAAGGTTATGTATCTTTTCGATACAATCCAACAATCATACAAAGAATGATGGCGGATGAACCGCAAATCATTGCTCGGGCGGACAATCAAGTCGTCGGTTATGCCCTTGTTTCGACAATCGGTGCAACAAAAACGATTGAAGCGGCGATACCGATGCTCGATATGATTGCCCAATTGGACTATAAAGGTAAACCTTGTCGAGAACAAAAATATTATCTCGTTGGTCAAGTGTGCGTAAAGGCGGGTTATCGCGGCATCGGTATTTTAGAAGCGATATATGAAGGACATCGGCAAGTATTTTCAGACCGCTATGATTTTGCGGTAACAGAAGTGGCTGTTGACAATGGTCGTTCATTAGCAGCGCATCATCGCATAGGTTTTGAGACAATTCATGTCTTTTTTGATGATTTGAATGGCAAAGAATGGCATATTATTGCTTGGGATTTGGCTAAATAGCTAAAATCATATCCGCTGCCTTTTCAGCTATCATAATCACTGCCGCATTTGTATTGCCCGCAATGATAGTTGGCATAATTGACGCATCAACGACACGCAAACCTTCAATGCCATGCACTTGCAGTTGTGCATTCACGACAGCCATATCGTCACTGCCCATTTTGCAGGTGCCAGTCGGGTGGTAGATGGTTTCAACTGTCTTTTTGATGTGGTCAATGATGCCCGCTTCCGATTCGTCAGTTGGCGCAATAATGGATTTGTTATACTTGCTAAATGCTTGGGCTTTTAGCACTTCCAACGCTTTTTTTGTCCCTGTTACAAGGGTTTGAAGGTCTTCTTCTCCGGACAAAAAATTGGGTTGTATCAACGGTGCATCTAATGGATTATTGGTTTTTAGACCAACATAGCCGACACTTTTAGGTTTTACAAGGCTTGGGAGAATGGTGTAGCCGTCTTGATGCGGATATGTTTTGGTATTGTAAACATCTACATTTTCTCCATTACCAATATGTAGCGGCGCAAAATGGAATTGAAAATTAACGCTTGGTGCATTATTCACTGCAAAAAAGGCGTAGGCTTCCAAAGGACTCACCGTCAATGCGCCTTTGTGCGTGATGAGCCATTGCACCAAGTCCACAATTTGATTCAGCGGTTTCAAATGATGATTAAAACCTTCTTGTTGTACGGATAAACTTGATGTGAAAAAGAAAAGATGGTCTTGCAGATTTTTACCGACTCCCCTCAGTATTTTCTTAATTGGAATGTTTTGCTTGTTCAATTCGTCGGTATCGCCAATGCCTGACAGCATCAATATTTGTGGCGACTGAAAACTGCCTGCCGAAAGAATCACTTCTTTATTGGCATACATTTTTACAAGGCTGTTGTTCGCAGCCATATATTCAACACCCGTTGCACGGTCGTTTTCAATCAATATTTGTTTGGCTCGTGCTTGTGTAATCACCGTCAAATTAGGACGTGACAAAGCGGGTTTTAAAAACGCTGTGGCGACACTGTGCCTTCTCCCGTTTTTGATGGTAAACTGAAATAAACCCGCACCGTCTTGTTTTTCGCCATTGTAATCATAGTTTTCTGGCAAACCAACTTCTTTACAGGCATCTACAAAGGCTTGGGCATAAGGCGTTTGGAAATATTTGGCGTGCGTGACGTTCAATAAACCATTTTTGCCATGATATTCATTGGCAAGGTCTTCGTTGTGTTCCGATTTTTTGAAATACGGCAACACGTCTTGATAACCCCAACCATTGTTTCCTAACGATGCCCATTCGTTATAATCTGCTGCATTGCCACGTACATAAGCCATGGCATTTGTTGAACTGCATCCGCCTAAGGCTTTACCTCTTGGGAGATACATACGCCTATTATTGACGTGTGTTTGAGGCTCGGTCGAAAAGCCCCAATCTACTTCTGTGCGATGTAAATTGCCATAAGCGGCGGGGATTTTAATTTCCATTTTTGTATCACGTCCGCCTGCTTCAAGCAGCAAAACGCTGTTGCCAGGATTTTCTGACAACCGATTGGCTAATACGCAACCTGCTGACCCTGCGCCGATGATGATATAGTCGAATTTGTCCATTTTTAAGTGATAAGTGTAAAATGAAAAGTGAAAATTACTGAGGGGGTATTGGATGTTTTTTTTGAACACAGATTTGACGGATTCACACAGATTTTCTTTTATATTCATACAGTATGACAAAGGAAATCTGTGTAAATCCGTCAAATCTGTGTTCCTATTTGTGTGATTTATGACTTAAATGATGTATTATGAAAATTCTGGATGACTCATGTTAGAGCTTTTATACGGATTCAAAGAATTCCTTTGTCCGAATGGACTCCTTTGAAGGAGACCTTTTTGATAGTTGAGTTCTGTCAGGAGACAGAACCCTACATCGCCTACAATTGTCAACGATATATTTATTGTTTAACCTTCTGATTTCATATTTCTATTCAAACCAATTAAAACCGCGATACAGACCAAGAGCATCGATATTGTCAGGGAAATGAGGAAAAATGTTACGACCCCTTCCGCCAACGGCGTTCCTTCTTGACCTTTTGCTGCCACGGTTAATTCCTTACCGGCATTGAAAATGGCAGCAAGTAAAATGCCTATCCAATTGGCAAATGTCCCATAGATTGAAAACCCAAATGTGATCTTAAGCCATTTGATTGATAGTGCTATTCTCCCCCAAATTAGCCCGAGTATCACCAAGAACATGCCATTCATAATGCCTTCAAGGTGGCTTGAAAGTCCCATTCTTGGATTTGCGAATAAAGGTACAAATAGTCCTACAATAAGACCCAGCATAAAGAGTAAGATTCCGAAAAAAATCAATTTTTCGGATTGCTGTTTTTGTAAAAGTGATTTTTCCATCTTATTTTTTTTTATTGTTGTAGCTAACGGTTTGTTTAAGTAGTTGAGTTGAAATAATCGGGAAAACGTTGCGACGGTTCGAACCTTCGCAACGTTGCTATTTGTTGAAAATCAATCATTTACCCCCCTCAGTATTTTCCTGTTTATTTGAGTTGAGCTACTTATATAATTGTCATTAATTTTCTTTTTTTTAAGCACACAATATATAAAGAATATTCCAAAATCCTTTTTCATACTAAATGCGCCAAAAAGTGTGTGTAAACAACCAGTTTAATGGGTAAAGCCCAATAATATCGGCGTGTAGTGTAGATTGGACAGATGCGCATCGGCTTTTTTTGATTACTTGCTGTCACCGCAAGTTTAAGCGATATATCAAGCAATTATCAATGAAAGAGCCACAAATTGACGGATTTTTACAAAAATACTAAATACGACTTAATAGAATACGTATAGATAGTTAAATTCGTAAAATCCCTCAATTCGTGGCTCTTTAGTTTAAGGAAATATTAGTTCCTGTCTTGCTTATCGTGTTTTTGTTTAGCAATGCGTTTGCTGGCTTTGTCCTGTTTGTGGTCTAATTTAGCCCGTTCAGCAGGCGTGATAACGCCATCAGATTTTGCTTTCGCTTCGGCATGTTTGATGTGTCTTTGGTTTTTGACCAACCGTTTTGTTTCTGCTTTGTTTAACTCACCACTTTTCACACCGTCTTTGATGCGTTCTTTTTGAATGTGTTCACGTTTGTCAACGACAGGTGTTGATTGTGCGTTTGAGGCAATGGCGAAACCACAAACGAAGAGGGCTGCTACAAGAATCTTTTTCATTTTTATTGAATTTAAAAAATTAGATAAAAAATAAGGTTTATAGTGAGGGGGGCGTTTTGCTTCTCATTTGAAGCGATGTAGAGATAGACTTGAAGGCATTTATTTAGTTTAATCCGATCATTGTGGTTTAGGATTTGTTTAACAAAACACCCATTTATGGTTTAAAATTTAACGTTTTTTAACGAAAAAAGCAAATTAAACCTATTTTTCAAACACAACCACATCTTCAAACTCTTCCGTCATTTTCAACAAATTAATGTATGCATCATATTCCGCATTGAACATAAAAGGCTTACCTTCAACGACATATTTATAGATTTGAAAATCAGTTTCAGGTGTCGGCACATTCAGAATATCGTCGTGTTCAATCCATTCCA
>JAYTMI010000674.1:0-1706 GCA_043728625.1 Saprospiraceae bacterium
TTCCTAAAATTCAAAACGGCAAAGCCATTGAAATTGATTGGGAAACACCTGAATCCATTGATTTTCAACGATATAGAAAAGCTATTTTAGATGCACAAAAACAGTTTGACCACGTTATTGCTGAGGGGTTGCTCAATTTTTATGCCGAAGACATTAATTACCTTTTCGATAAATTTCTAATAGTTGATATTTCAAAACCCACTTTTTTAAGACGCAAAGCGGATGATAAACGTTGGGGAGAAGTACCCGATTGGTATATCGAACATATATGGACAAGCTATGAACGTTGGGGACGAACGATTTTGGACAACAAGAAAAAAGAAGTGCTTATTCTTTCAGGTGAAGTGGATTTTGATGCCCATGTTGTCATTGATTTCTTGAAAAAGTCCAGTAGTTAGTTCTACTTTGGTACTTTTTTAGAAATAAACTCGTTTCTGAAACGTTCTGAAAGCATTAAAAACTGATTCTTAAACTGCCACAATTCGTCCATAAAAAACAAAACCGTTTTATGAAAAAACTCATTTGCCGTTCATTTTCGCTCTTTTTTCCTTGTTTTTTACTTTTCTTGATACCCCTCAGTATGTCGGCACAGGCTTATGGCACAGCCGCAGGTGCGCGTATTGGTGATGGTTTTGGCATAACAGTGCAACAACAAGTAGCGATACACACAACGGTTGAAGGCATTTTGCAAAGAAGTTTTAAATCCGCAGACGTGACATTATGTGTTCTCGGTGAGCAGCATAAAAACCTTTTGTCGCGGGGCTTCAATCTCTATTTTGGCGGTGGACTTTACAAAACATGGTTAGAAAAAAGAACCAATGTCATCGTGCAACCCTCTGACGCATGGGGTATTACACCCATTGCAGGCTTAGAAATAACATTGGGAAAATTCAATATTGCTGGCGATTTCAAACCGCTTCTCAAACTCGGTGGCGGCGACGAAAACACTTCTGGTTTCAGTTGGCAATCTGCAATTTCCATCCGCTACGTTTTTGCAGGGCGTTATTTCAAAAATGATGATTGGAAATTCTGGAAAAAATGGAAGAAGAAGTAATGGTGAATGGTGAATAATTTAATGGAGAATGGCGAATCATTCACCATTAAATTATTAACCATTCACCATTAAATTTTAAATCGTTTTTAGGTATTCAATGACCGCTTTACGTTCTTCGGTAGTTAATTTATCACCATATATATGCCCTTGATTGCCATATCCTAACTGCGTGGTGTCGTAGGTTTTAGTATTGCTTTTTGTCGTTTCTACTTTGTATTTCCAACCTACTTTGACGGCATCATAATCAGCTGTATTGTCAAAAGTCCGACTCCATTTTGTGGGGCGTTGCGATGAATTGAGCAAATCATCGAGCGTGGGTACAGAGCCGTTGTGCAAGTATGGGGCAGTTGCCCAAATGCCATCAAGTGGTGGTGCGACATAACCTTTTGTCGGCAATAATTGAGCGGCGGCGGGTTTTTGATTGAACCAACTTCGGTTGTACCAACTGTCATAATCGGGATATTGGGCATACTCATCAGCCAAAGCACGGTCAGTGCCAATCGTTTGTAAATCAATGAGATAGTTAGGATAAGACTCGTCAGTGCCGTATTTACCGTGGCATTTTTGGCAGTTGATTTCAAAAATAGCCTTGCCTTTTGTTGCCAATATTTGGTCAATAGCGTTCGGATACTGAGGGGGGCGCAACGTTCTC
>JAYTMI010000675.1:0-7517 GCA_043728625.1 Saprospiraceae bacterium
TATGAATGATAAATATTGGAGAAACGAAAAGCTGGTTTTATTCTTGAAAATGTTGTTGTTTTTATCGAAAAACGTTAATTTTGAATAAAAATCAAATAAAATGAGTGTTTCTGCAATTTCTAAAAAGCAATATACGGTTGAAGAATACATCAAATTCGATGAAGAAAGCGGTATTCGGCATGAGTTTCACGAAGGTTTTTTGTATCCGATTGATGGAACAATTCTAACGCATAATGAAGTGATTCAGAATGTAGTGGCACTGTTAAGACCCGATTTTCGGAAACGTAGTTGCAAAATCGCTCAAGAAAATGTCAAACTCCAAATCATCGAAAATGGTAAATATGTCTATCCTGATGTATTACTGACTTGTGATGAACAGGATAAAAAGACCACTTTTATTGTGCGTCACCCAAGCCTAATTGTTGAAGTTTTATCAAAGTCAACAGCAGCTTATGATAGGAGTGGTAAGTTCAATCTTTATCAAACATTGCCTTCAATCCAATATTATTCACTCATCGAATCACGTTGGCAAAGCGTCGAATTGTACAGTCGAACAGAGAAAGAAGGCGTTTGGACGTATCAACGTTTTACAAAACCAACGGATGTCATCGAATTCCCCCAATTAGATTTTCAAATCACTTTTGAAGACATTTATCAAGACCTCGATTTGCCCAAAAGTTTGTCATATATCATTGATGAAGATGAATATTAGGACATTCTGGGCATTACCCCCTCAGTATGTTTCCTCTAATTTTCTTTTAAAACTGCAAAAAATGAAAGGTCGCACGGTCATGCCAAAAGTCGTATTGTTCTGCCCTTACTTACCTTTCCCAGCCGCTTCTTTCTGCTCTTTCATCTTCTTTTGAAAATCAACAATCGGTTGATAGGGACCCAATTTGTGTTGCATATCAGGAAACGAATCCGCGAATGGACCGAACGGATGATCGTAAGGTTTTGCCTCTATTTTAGGCCAGTCTGTTGCCAAAAATGGGTGTTTCGGACGGGGTTGCGTGTTCACAAACGCCGCTAAATCCCATGCTTCGGCATCTGTCAATTGTGGGCTTTGATAATTAGAACCAAAAGGCATATTGGCTTTCACATAACCTGCAAAAGTAGATACGCGATACAAACCCGCCGCTTCATTATAGCTTTTTTCACCCCAAAGTGGTGGATAATGCCGCCCGTTGCCTTCGGGCATCGGTAAGCCTTCGCCGTTTTGACCATGACATGAGGCACATTTTGCGACATAAGCCGCACGACCACTATCCCGATTGGCGGCTCTATTCAGAAAAGCGAGTTTTAGTAAACCCGAACCTTTCGGCGTTTTTCCTTTCGGAACAGCTTGACCGAGCCATTTGATATAAGCCGTAATCGCTGCCATTTCGTGGCTTGTGGAGTCCAAAGGTTGACCGTTTAGGCTTCGTTGTAAACAATCATTGACGCGTTTAGCAATCGTTTCGGCAGTACCTGACCGTGCACGAAACTTCGGATACGTAGATGCTACGGCAGAATAATTATTGCCAAAAGGCAGAGAACCTGCACCTAAATGACAATTTTGGCAATTCATACCGTTTGAAATCGGCTTTACCCTGCCTTCGGGTCCGAGATAATCGGACGTGTGGGCAATCAAATCACGCCCGTATTGTATCAATTTTGCTTCGTCTTCTTGGTTGATACTGAGGGGGTCGGGTGCTTCCCAAATTTTAGCGGTATCAAATTGTGCTAAGGCTTCCCTCTTTATTCTTTCAGTAACCGACTGCTTTTCACTTCGTTGTTTTTGCCAAAAAATTAGAGCAACAAAAGCCATCACGACAGCAGGAATATAAACGAGGTATTTCGCGGTGCGCAAGTACGCATAACGTTTGGCGATGTCGGATGAAGCAGCTGCATCCTTTTCAAGTATGCGGCTTGCGGCATCTACGTTATTGAAAATCCTAATCAACACAACGAATAAACCCAATGCGCTGATGGTTAGTAAAGGAATGAGCCAATCGTTCATTTTTTTGTCAATTTGGTAGCTACGAAGCAAACTTCGTAATAAATTGGTTGCGATTTATATTTATTGGACTTACGGAGCAAGCTCCGGGATCACCCACTAAGGTAATTTATTTCTCAACAAACCATACGTCCAAGTACCTGCGATGGCAGATAAAAGTGTCACAGCCACCACGCCAAACCCGCTGCCAATTTGAGCAAAAAGAGGTCCTGGGCAAGCCCCTGTCATTGCCCAACCAAAGCCAAAAAGCAAACCGCCGTAGATTTGACCCTTGGTGAAAGTCTTTGGCGCAATCTTAATCTCTTCGCCAGCAAGTGTTTTGATGCCTAATTTTTTGATTAAAAACACAGAAATTGCACCAACGACGACGGCTGTGCCAATGACGCCGTACATGTGGAACGAAGTCAAACGGAACATTTCCTGTATCCGAAACCATGAAATGATTTCTGCTTTGACGAAGACGATGCCGAAAGCGATGCCAATGACCATGTATTTTAGATTGGACAAAGTGCTTTCTTGTTTGGCTTGACTATTAGGCGCATCGCAAGTAAATTCGTCTTGTTCTATTACTTGAAAATTAGATGTATTTGCCATTTTATATTTTTTTATGACCCCCTCAGTATTTTACTGTAAAAGGATGTTTTTTTAGAATTTTTTAAGAAAAAGAGGCACTATTTCTTAAAAGGATAAAGTATTTGCGTCCAAAAAGTCTTAGGAAATTGTTTCAAATTCTCAAAGCCTAATGGTTCATCTCGCCCTTCTTTCGGTATATATGTTGTCTTAAAAAGATAATCCCACAAGGACAATGTGATGCCGAAATTGACACCGTATCGGTTTGGAATATGCTCTGCATGGTGCCAAATGTGCATTTGAGGATTGTTGAAAATGTACTTCAACACGCCCAAAGACACTTTGATATTCGCATGATTGAAATGCCCCCAAGCCAGCGTGAAAAGGTGAACAAACAGAAAATCTTGAATCCCAAACCCAATCATACTGAGGGGTATGTATTCGAGCGTTCTATAAATCACATTTTCCATCCAGTGAAACCGCAAATGTGTAGCGAAGCCCATTTCTTCAACAGAATGATGCACTTTGTGGAACTGCCACATCCAATCAACACGATGTAAAAGACGGTGAATATTCCATTGAATAAAGTCTTTGACAACGAACAAAATCAATAATTGCACGACTGCAGGCAATTGACCGAGTTGAATAGCGACTAAGTTTTGCCAACCGAAAAGGTTGAAAATCAAGTCATTAAAGGCAGTTGAAACGACCGTCGAAACGGCTGCAAAACCAACAAGTGAAAAGAGAAAGAAATTGAAGAACATATAAAATGTATCGAGCCAAAAGTCTTTCCGAAAAGCCCCTTGTTTGTCTCGCCATGGAAACAGCAATTCTAATGACCAAAAAAACAAAGAAATTGCTATCAGCCAGTAGAAATAATTGTCCCAAGCAGGATGCATTACTTGACCAACGAAATAGTTGGCGTAGCCTTTAAATGTATTGATGAATATGTCGCTGTATAGATTCATTTTCCTATAAATTCAATAAAAAAGGTAAACCGAAATGCGTCATTAAAAAACCACCGACCATGAATGAAATCGTTGCTATCAATGAGGGCACTTGTAGGTTTGATAAGCCCATGATGGCGTGTCCTGACGTGCAGCCACCTGCGTAACGTGTACCAAAACCGACAAAAAAGCCACCTAAAACGATGAAAACGAAGCCGCGAAGCGTTGCTAAGCTCTCAAAGCTGAACAAATCAGCGGGCATCAAACCCGCAAAATCATGGATGCCTTGCTTTTCGAGTTGCGCTTGAGTATCGGCAGCAATGACTATGTTATCAGGGTTTGAGAGTAAGTTTGTTGCAAAAAAACCACCGATGACTAAACCTGCGACGAAAAACAAATTCCATATTTCTTTTTTCCAATCGTATTTGAAAAAAGAAATATTGGCAGGAAAACAAGCGGCGCAAATGTGCCGCAAAGAGGAGGAAACCCCAAAGGATTTGTTGCCAATAATCAGCAAAGTCGGTACGGTTAAACCGATCAATATACCTGCAATTGACCAGTGCCAAGGTTGGCGAATGAAATCGAGCATGATGATTAGTTTTTAAAAATTTTGAATTTTTTATTTAAAAATAGCAAAGGTAAATATCGGTAAGACTTTTCAATATAAGTCATTATACCCTCAGTATTTTATATCAAGAGATATAATTAATACCCATTTGTCACCAAGAAAACATCAATTCTTTTATTAAAATATAAATTGCCATGACAAGTACGAACCAACCAAAGCCTTTTTTCAAAGTTTCAGCCTTTATAAATTTAGCCAAGTACGAGCCGATAAAAATACCCACAATGGCGGCTGCTGTAAATGTGCTTAATAATATCCAGTCAATTTGGGTGGCAAAATTTTGCATGTCGCCAGTGAAACCAATGAGTGATTTGATAGCAATAATCAATAATGATGTGCCAATTGCCAAGCGCATCGGTAATTTTGCAAACATAACAAGCGCGGGAATGATGAGAAAACCACCACCAGCACCTACAAACCCCGTCAAAGCACCGACCACAAAACCTTCTAAAATGATAACAGGGTAGTTGAATTTAATTTTTGATATATCGCCATTTTCATCTTCTTCACGTTTGTTCCGAATCATACTGATGGATGCAAAAAGCATAATAGCGGCGAAAAAGACCATGATAAAAATGTTCTTAGTCACGTCAAAACCACCTATTGACAAAATAGTCTCTGGAATAGCGGGCATAACATATTTACGGACTGTATATACAGCTATCAATGAAGGAATTGAAAAAATAATGGCTGTCGGGATATGTACCAATTTCTTTGTAATATTATTGAACCCGCCTACTAATGAGGTTGAACCGACAATAAATAGTGAATAGGCTGTTGACAAAGTTGGCGAAACGTGTGCGACATATACCAAAACGGGAACGGTCAAAATAGAGCCGCCACCGCCGATTAGACCTAAGGACATACCCATTAGAACAGCTAATAAAAGAACAATTATACTCACTATTTTAATATTTAGATTGTGAAAAAAGGATGTTTTGCAAAGGTAAAAGAATTATGAATACATGAACAAGTTTTCATGTAATAATTTTAAAAAAATGCGACTTCATATTTTGTTGTCGCATTTTGATTCAAATTTACTGAATCCTTAAGAGTTAGTAAACTTAGTGTTGTATTAAGAAATTACATATTACAATCGCAATTCTCAATACATTCTATGAGTTTCGGAATATCTTTTTCCTTCAAAGAATAATAAACGCTTTGCCCTTCTTTTTCAGAGCGCAAAACGCCTTTAAGCTTCATGGTTGTCAAGTGATGTGACAAGAGCGATTGCTCAACTGCTAAGATTTCACCAATCTCATTGACGCTCAAACGAGCATTTTGATTGAGCAAATCAACAATTGCTAAACGAGTGGGGTGTGCGACGGTGCGCAATATATAAGCCGCTTTCTCGAGTTTTTCGCGGTTGATTTTGTAATCTACTGTGGCTATCATATATAATTTTTATTTTATGTTTAAAATATTTTCTTTTGATTTAAAATGCAAAAGTATGAATACGTGTTCATATTAACAAGTAAAAACGAATTTTATGTAAAAACTTTATTTTTTCAAAGATTTTAAAGCTAAAAGTCGTCAAGTTTGATAAAAATACTGAGGGGGGTAAAACAGGTCTTTTGTATATGTCAACAAAATTAACATCGGGATAATATTGGGGTCAAATTTATGTCGTATGTTTGCGTCATAAAACATAAAGAGAAAAATGTACGCTAAAACAATTGAATTTGAAGAACAGCAACAACAATTAGCGAAGTATGCTAAATTATTGTCGCATCCCGCAAGGATAGCCATTATTCAACTTTTGGCTAATAAACAGACGTGTATTTCAGGCGATATTGCCAATGAGTTACCGCTTAGTAGGACAACCGTTTCGCAGCATTTACAGGAGTTGAAAAATGCGGATTTAATCAAGGGAACGATTGATGGTCTAACGGTATGTTATTGTTTAAACATGGTGGAGTTTGAAAAAATGAAGCACTTTTTTGAGCGATTTCTTGCCATAAATACTCAAATAACAAACCAATGTTGTTAAAAAGGTTGCTTTTTAAGAGGTTAAGATTTTGTTGATTTCAAGTGATTTATGTTGTAATATGAAGAAATATTTAGCCGAATTTATCGGCACTTTCGCTTTAATGTTTTGTGGTACGGGTGCCATCATTATCAATCAAGAAACAGGCGGTGTCATTTCTCACGTAGGCATTGCTGCGACTTTTGGTTTAATCGTAATGTGTATGATTTATACATTTGGCGAAATTTCAGGCGCACATCTCAATCCTGCCGTAACAATCGGCTTTTTTATATCGGGCAAATTTGAGAAAAAAGAGGTGTTGCCATACATCGGAAGCCAAATTGGAGGCGCATTTTTAGCTACCTTCATACTGAAATTCCTATTTCCATTAAACCAAAATTTAGGTGCAACATTACCTTCTGGGACGCAAATGCAGTCGTTCATATTGGAAATTATATTGACTTTTTTGCTGATGCTTGTCATATTGAACGTCTCGCAAGGCTCAAAAGAAACAGGTCTTTTTGCGGGCATAGCGATAGGTGGAACGGTACTTTTAGAAGCTATGTTTGCGGGTCCAATTTGTGGGGCTTCCATGAATCCTGCGAGAAGTTTATCGCCTGCAATTGTTTCAGGGAATATGGCTGCGCTTTGGATTTATGTTTCAGCACCCCTTTTGGGTGTCATTTTGGCAGTTTTGGCTTGGAAAGTCTTGAAAGAGACGGTTTAGAAGAGAATAATATTTCAAAGTAAAATTTAAAAACAACCTTATGTATCAAAAAATAAGAACACTTCTCAACGGTTTAGAAACACGTTTTGACGACATTCCAGAAGAAAGAAAGGCGATTTTAGCCCAAATTGCAGCTTATATTCAAGCAAAATACGATAAAAATGACCCAATCAATTTGGTTTATATCTGCACCCACAACTCACGTAGAAGCCATTTTGGACAAATTGCGGCAGCTATTGCAGCTGATTTTTTCAGTGTTGACAATGTAAATGTTTTTTCGGGCGGCACAGAAGCGACGGCTTTTCATCCCCATGCCATAAAGGCATTGACGGATTTGGGGTTTAATATTCTTTCAGAAGACGAAACAATCAAAAACCCTATTTGGCATGTCCAATTTGGAGTTAATATAGGCACTATTTGCTTTTCAAAAGTGTATGACCACAGTGCCAATCCGTCCAACAACTTTGCAGCCATAATGACCTGTTCCGATGCAGAAAAAAACTGTCCTTTCATACTCGGTACAGATTTGAGAATTGGTACGACTTATAACGACCCAAAAGCCTCTGACGGCACGCCGCAACAAGAAGAAACGTATAAAGCGCGGTTTTTACAAATCGCAACAGAAATGATGTATGCTTTTTCTTTGGTGAAATAATCGAAATGCCTCGACCTTTCAAATAATAGAG
>JAYTMI010000676.1:0-3835 GCA_043728625.1 Saprospiraceae bacterium
GCAATTTCAAGGACATGTTTCTTTTGATTTTCTTGTTTCCAAATAAAACCAACGGTGCGCATCGTCGCCATAAGGGTAGTCGGCGTGACAATGAGCACATTTTTATCGAGCGCATCGGTGAATAAAGTTGTATCTTCTTGCATCGCAAAACTAAATGCGGATTCTATCGGTACGAACATAATGACATAGTCGAGTGAATTGAGTTGGTAAAGTCTGGCATAGTTTTTATCGCTTAAACCGCGAACATGGTTGCGTAAACTATCAATATGCGCCTTCAAAAATCGCGTTTTTACTGAGGGGTCATCTTGGTTGAAAAATTGTTCAAAAGCCGTGAGTGATACTTTTGAATCAAGTATAAGTTGTTTGTTTTCAGGCAATTGAATGATAAAATCTGGGCGACGTTGTTGACCGTTTTCGTCAGTAAAAGAAAATTGAGCATCGTAATGCACCCCCCTCAGTAATCCTGATTTTTCAAGTAGTTTTTCGAGTTGCATTTCGCCCCAATCTCCTTGAATTTTAGAATCGCCCCGTAAGGCAGATGTTAGATTGTGGGCATCAGAACTCAATTGTTGATTGAGTTTTACAAGTCCTTCGATTTCGGTTTTGAGACTGATGCGTTCACGCGTTTCATCAGAAAACCGACGACTCATATTGTCTTCAAAGTCCTTGATTTTTTCTCGAAGGGGATTCAATAAGTCGTTCATTTGGGTTTGATTCTGTTGGGTGAAACGCTGGCTTTTTTCTTCCAACAAACGATTCGCAATATTTTCGAATTCGGTTTGAAAGCGCTGTTGGAGTTGGATTAATTCATCTTTTTGAAGATTGAGTTTTTCGTCGAGGTGTGCGTTTATTTGTTCAAGTGAAGCGAGTTCTTTGTTTAAATCAATGATTTTCAGTGTTTTATCGGTTGATTCTTTTTCTAAATTATTGATTCTACTATCGCGGTCAGTCATCATATCTTTAGAAACAAAATTATCTGCAATATTTTTTATAGTCAGATATTGACCGCTTCCAACGAGACGATTGTAAACGAATAAGCCTGCTAATAATGCGCCGAGGACGAAACTTGCAAAAAGATAAATCAGTTCCATAGTGAAATATTAATATTTAAAATTCGTTTTTAAATCCATTAATAGCATTTTTTAAAACATAAAATTACAACTATCGCGTATAAATTGAAATTTTTTGTGTTAATTTTTAACAAAAAACTTAAGTTCTTATTAACGAAACATTACAGAATTTCTTCGGTATTATAAATATAGACCTCTCTTTTTTTGAATGATGTGCTATTAAGATTTTGTAAAAAAAAGAGTACGGTATCTCTGTCTCGACAAATTTTTCTAATTTTGCCATGCAGGAGTTCCACTATTTAAGCAGAATAACACTTTTTTTAATGATTGGGGTTTATTCGACAAGTTGTTTTGACCCAACAATCCCTCAAGAAGATGATGCGACACCTTACATTGTCAATTTCACGTTTTCTAAACCGTCTGCAACAACTTTTTTAAAAAATCAATACATACCTATTGAAATCCGCTTTGACCGCAATAAAGGACAATAATTTTATTAAAATTACACACAAAAAAGACATGATTAAAAGCGCATTTTTGACTATTTCAAGTATGGTTTTGAGTATAGGTTTATGTATTGCCCCAAGCAAAACGATGCCTATTCAAACAGAAACAGAGAGTTTGCCTGTAAAATTGAGCAGTGCTGCAGACGTTTTAAATAAACAAACAAATTTGACACCCGCCGAACAAGCACGGTTTTTACTCCGAAAAGTCTATTTAACAGGCAAAGTAGGTAGTGAGTTGCCCGAACTTGATCCTGAATTAGAAAAAAGGGTTGGTCAAAAATGCTTGATTTCACGTGATCAATTGAGGGCTTACCTTGAAAGAAATCATATTGCTGAATGGGAAGTCGGCGGCAATATTGATTTGCCGTTGAGTTCTGTAAAAGATGCCAAAGGGAACCAAAATTTTGCAAAATATATGGTTATTCACGATACTAGTTACCCGCGCTACGAATCCAGTTTTCCAAAAAATATAGATGATGAATCCTGGGAATGGAACAGATTGAATCGGTGGGTGGCTAATGTGACACATATTTTTGTGAATCGAGTGGGTGATTCTAAAACGATGAACCCTTTTCATGAAGGTGTTACAGCAACAAAATTAGAGCGTTTTGTGCTTGGTGAAGGGGCTACGAAGGGGCTTTATCTGCACATCGAATTGATTCAACCACGCAAAGCCATGAAAGGTTATGGTCGCCACAACGATGTAGATTCGCCAACGCCTGGTTTTACGACCCCTCAGTACAAACGCTTAGCGCAGCTTTACACGATTGCGTCAGTTCGCAAAGGGGAGTATTTAATCCCTGGTTTTCATGCGTGCGTTGATTCAGGTATCAAGTATGCACACGATGACCCACAAAATTTTGAGTTGCCTAAATTTTATGCGGCACTCAATGAAGTTTGGAAAGAAATTGACAAACCCATCTCTAATTCAAGGGTTGGCAGTGAATAATCTTTGAGATATTAGGATATTAAGAACAAAGACGATAAGACTAACATAAGTCTTATCGTCTTTGTTCTTAATATCCTAATATCTCAAAATTCAATATCCTTTCTGCGCCTTCACTTTACCCAAGCCACTGACCGAACTGCGCACATTTTTAGGGTCGCCTTGATAGAGGATGCTGCCTATGCCCGACACGTCGGCAACCAATTCATCGCTCACATAACATTCAAGTCGCCCGATGCCGTTGACAACACACCGAGCGTTTTGAATCTTCAAATCATAAGCATCAATATTACCTGTTCCGTTGAGGAAAAGACGTGCTTTTTGGGCTTTTCCACCTATTTGAAGGTTGCCAACGCCATCTAATTTGATTTTTAACTCCTCAATGTCCACATCGTTTGCAGTGACATTGTGCGCCCCCTCCAACAAAATATTGAGTTTTTGTCCTGTCCATTTGCCTTGTAACGAGACGTTTCCAGCACCTGAAAAGACCAATTCTTCAAGTGTGGGTGCAGTAATGTAAATTCTGATTTTTTCAAATTCATTCCAAAACTGCCAATTATATTGCTTCGTTATCAATAGTTTACCATCTTTGACCCGCGCTTTCATCCGTTCAACACCTTGTTCCGAACCTTCGACGACAACGCTGAAAGTATCGGCTTGACGAATGAAAATATCGGCACCTAATTCGGCTTCGATGGCGGTGAAATCGCGCAAATCAAGTTGTTCAGAAATATCGTTGTCCCGTCTTTTTTCTCTATTTTGTGCTAAAAAAGAAGTGGTAACCATTAGAAAGGTGAGTAAAAGTCCTATTTTTTTCATGACAAAGTCCCTATTTAAATTGATGAACTGATTTTCAGAAAGGACATTTGGCAAAGGCTTTACCCTACAATAATTTTCAAAAAAATAAAAAAACATAGAAATGACTAAGAATATTGGCGGCATTATCACTTTACTTTTCGTCCTCGCTTTGGGCATTTATGGTGTTAAATGGTGGATTGGAAACGATGAAAGACAGACGCAACAGGAGTCGCAAGTGCTTTTGGAACAGGTGAAAGCAGTGACAAAACTCGTGACTACTGAGGGATACTTTTCAGAAATTTTTAGTGAAGTGGACACCAAATCTTATTTCGGTTTTCCATCTACCAAAAAAGTTTTGATAAAAGTAAAAGCTAAGGTATCGGCAGGTTTTAACCTCGGAAATATGAAAATTGAAGCCGATCACACGACGAAAACGCTGCGTTTAAGCAATATTCCCGCGCCTGAAATCATCAGTATTGAGCCTGAAATCAGCTATTATGACATTGCAAACGGTG
>JAYTMI010000677.1:0-1999 GCA_043728625.1 Saprospiraceae bacterium
CCTGTTGCTCAACGTAACTTGGTTGTTGAAGATGATAGCCCTGCAGCAAGGCGTTTTAAAATGACAACGGATAAAATTTCACTGACCGTAGAAGCGACTTGCCCCGATGATGGTGTGTCTGAAATTCGCCTTTTTCACAATGGTAAAATTGTCGGTAGCGGTACGCGAAATTTGATTGTTGAAGATGATAGAATCGAAAAATTAAAAACGCAAACATTTGATATTCAATTAGTTGAAGGTGAAAATGTTTTTAAAGCGGTTGCCTTAAATACCCAAAGAACGGAGTCAAAACCCGATGAAATTATTATCACTTTTAAGCTCGAAAAAGGGGGAAATACTGAGGGGGGCATTCAATTGTACGTCGTCGTTGTGGGCATCAATAAATATAAAAATCCGAAATATAATTTGAATTATGCGATTGCTGATGCAACAAGTTTTAAAGAAGGCATTCAAAAAAGTAGTTCGAGTATTTTCAGTAAGGTAAATATGGCGTTTATCAAAGATGAAAATGCGACGAAAACGAACATTGTGAGTGCCTTAGAAAACGTAAAAACGAACGCCACAGCAAAAGACGTATTCATTTTTTATTACGCAGGACACGGCGTTATGAATGATAAAAAAGAGTTTTATCTCGTTCCCCAAGATGTCACTCAACTTTATGGCGCGGATGGTACTCTCGCTCAAAAAGGATTGAGTGCCAATCAGTTACAACAATATTCAAAAGATATAAAGGCTCAAAAACAGTTGTTCATCCTCGATGCTTGTCAATCAGCTGGGGCACTTGAACAAATAGTTGCGGCGCGTGGTGCAGCCGAAGAAAAAGCGATTGCACAACTCGCTCGCGCGACGGGTACGCACTGGCTTACAGCATCGGGTAGCGAACAGTTTGCTTCGGAATTTACACAACTGGGTCATGGTGCTTTCACTTACGTTTTAATACAAGCTCTCAACGGTAAAGCCGATACAGGTGATAAAAAAATCACCGTTAAGGAAATTGACGCTTATCTTCAAGAACAAGTGCCAGAGATAACCGCGAAGTACAAAGGCACCCCGCAGTATCCAGCGAGTTATGGATATGGCAATGACTTTCCGATTGGGGTCGTGAAGAATTAGAATCATTCATAAACAGGTGATTATCAATAGGACAGTCATCTATTCTCCATTAAAAAAATATAAAAAATCAAAGAGTTGTGAATAATTAAATTCACAACTCTTTGATTTTCAATTAAGTACCGAAGAGGAGACTCGAACTCCCAAGCCTTGCGGCACACGCTTCTGAGACGTGCACGTTTACCAATTTCGCCACTTCGGCATGTCGTTTAAATCCTAAAATTCAAGATTTTAAAATTCCAATGAGTTGCAAATGTATAAATTTGATTGGATTTTTTCGAATTTCCATCTCTCGTTAACGAAAATACTGAGGGGGTAGTTCTGTTTGATGTCATTGACCCGTTTATTCAAATCGCTTTTGTCTTCAAAAAACTCAAAAGCGAGTTTTTCAACCAATAATGGGTCTTTGCGAAAAAGTTTTAGCAGCAATTTATCTTTTTGAACTTCTGTCAACATACGCAGAACTTCAAAACGCGGGTCGGGCGTTGCAGATGTTTTTTTTGCCATAATTTTTAACTGTTTTCATAATAATTCAAATCCTTACCAAAAGTTTCTTTTAGCTGCCAAATTGCCACAAAAGCTAACGCAAAACACACAAGACCGACCCAAGTTGCCCCTGCAATCGCACCGCCTTCTGCCTCAAAGCTCTTATAAGCTAAGGTAATGATAATGACTGAACCGCGTACAAAATTAGGTACAGTCATCGTCACTGTCGCCCTAAGATTTGTTCCAAATTGCTCGCTCGCTATCGTCACGAACAAGCCCCAATAACCCGAAGCTGTACCTAACAAAAAGCAAACAATATAAAACTCTGTTACGCTCAAACCTTTCATATACATCATCGTACCGCTTAAAGCAATGGTTAAACCTAAGAAAAATGCGACAACAC
>JAYTMI010000678.1:0-3666 GCA_043728625.1 Saprospiraceae bacterium
ACCGACGCTTGCCACAAGGCGCGACCTCTATCAACTGAACTTAACATCTTGAAACGCATCGCTTTTTCAGATTGTGCCGACACGCTGCTGTTGAATTGGAAAGCGACTTTACCACCTGTATCACCGCCGTTTTTAGTCGTTACGATGATAACACCGTTTGAGGCACGTGCGCCATAAATAGATTCAGCCGAAGCGTCTTTCAATACTTGAACCGACTCAATATTCGCAGGGTTCATGTTTTGAAAAACCTCTGGACGTGTTGTCGGAATACCGTCAATGACATAAAGCGGGTCATTGTTGCCCAATGTGTTTGCACCACGTATGAGTATGCGTGAGTTTGAACCATTTGGCGAACCGTCACGCTCAATGTACAAACCAGGCACACGACCTTGCAAGGCTTGCATGGTGTTACCCGAACTGTTGTTTTTAACTGGATTCAACTCCACAACAGCGACCGAACCTGTCAAGTCTTTTTTCTTCTGTGTGGTGTAACCCACAACGACAAGTTCTTGTAATGACCCGCCTTCCTCAAGCGTAATCGTCAGATTTGTCTCACCTTTTTTAAGGACAACATCTTTCGATGTGTAACCGACAAAAGTAACTGTCAATGTCGTCGCATTTGCAGGAACGACAAGCGAAAACTTACCGTCAAAGTCTGTTACTGCACCTGTTGTTGTGCCTGTTACTATTACCGAAGCCCCAATAAGCGGCTCGTTTTTTACATTTTCGACAACTGTACCCGTTATGGTCTGTTGAGCGAAAGTCAGTTGCACCATGAATATCAATGGCAACCAAATAGAGAGATACTTTTTCTTCATAATTCTAATTGTTTAATTAAATAAAAATGTGTGATTTATAGCTGAAAATCTATGTTTATACTGAGGGGGGTATAATATTCTTTCAGAAGGGATTTATGTTCGGGGAACTTTGAAAGTTCCCCGAACATGGCGCACAATCTTAGATGTGTCACAATCCTACTTCGAACTGCTCTTTCAAAAACCCCACATTTACTGAGGGGGTCGCTCCTGCTTGCGTAGCAACAAAAGCACCCATGGCACAAGCCGTTTTCAAGCAATCTTTGGGATGTAGTCCTTTCATTTTTTCGGATAAAAAACCTGCGAGAAAGGCATCGCCACTGCCAATCGTGTCTTTTACAATGATGTCAAAGGCTTTTTGGAAATAAAGTATATTGTTTTCATAGCAATAAGCCCCTTTGCTGCCATGCGAAACGATGAGACTCTCAATGTCATATTGTTCTTGAACTGCTCTGACTTGTTCCGTAAAATCCGTTTCGTTGCTGTGCCATTGTGAAATGATGTGCAACTCATGTTCATTCATTTTCACAATCTTTGCTTTTTGTAGCAAAGGCTCAATGATGTCTTGTGTATAAAAAGGTTCACGCAGATTAACATCAAAAACGGCGCATTTCGATAAGTCTAAAAGCTCAAACAGCGTTTGTTTAGAAGCTTCATTGCGGCATATCAAACTGCCATAAACCAGCGCATCGGCTTCTGAAACGGCTGCTTTAATGTCGTCGGTCAACATGATGTTATCCCAAGCCACAGGCTGAATGATTTTATATGAAGGGCTGCCTTTTGCATCCAATGACACATCTACAACACCTGTTTCTAAAACATTATCTGTTTGAACAAAAGCCGTAGAAATCGCCTTTTCTGTTAAAAAACCTTTCAATTCCAAACCTAATTCGTCATTTCCTACACGGCTGATGATATGGGCATCTATACCTAAACCATTGAGATGATAAGCGACATTCATGGGTGCGCCTCCAGCAATTCTGCCACCCAATTCTTCGGGCAGTAAATCCCACAGGACTTCGCCGAAGCAGATTATTTTTTTATTGTCCATTTTATTTTATTCATTATTTGGTTAAATACTGAGGGGGGCTTCTCAACTAATTTCATCACATAGTTAAGCATAGGCGTTTTCGCATAGGTTCACATAGAATTTATAGGTAAAACCTATATGAACCTATGCGAAAACGCTTATGCTTAACTATGTGATGGAGGCTATCTAAATTATACGCTTTAACTTTATGGTGTTCTTTTACGCCTTAGTGCTATGCGTTAAAAATTAATGACCCAAAACAACTTGCGCTCCTTCGAGTGAAGTGCCTTTTGTTTCAGGCATGATACGCCAGACAAAAAGCAATTGAAAAACCATCATAAAAGCAAAGAATGAGAATGTTGCTGCGCCACCAAATGTCTCGGCGATGTAGGGAAAGGTGAAAGCGATGACCGCTGCCAGAATCCAATGTGTGAAACTGCCCAAAGCTTGTCCGTGCGCCCGTACTTCACTTGGGAATATTTCAGAAATAAAGACCCAAATAACAGAGCCTTGACCAACGGCATGAGAAGCAATGAAGAGAAAAATGAAGATGGACATACCTTCAAAACTGTTGCGATAGAAAGCAATAGCGATGAGGCTCAATGAGAGAATGTAACCAACTGAACCGATGTACATCAACATTCTGCGTCCAAATTTATCAATCAAAGAAATGCCTACGAGTGTGGCAATGAGATTGACCAAACCGATACCTGCGGAAGACAATAACGCTGTATCCGCGCCAAAACCCGCCATTTCAAATATGCGTGGTGCATAATAAATGATGGCATTGATGCCCGACATTTGATTGAAAACAGCGAACAAAACGGCTAATGTGATGGGCGTTTTGTATGCTTTTTGGAAAAGCGTTGCAAAACTACTTGGTGCATGTGATTGTACGTTGTTTTGAATATCATAAATGACTTGTTCAGCCGTTTCTGCATCAATGATATTAAGCGTTTTGCGTGCCGCATCCACCATGCCTTTTTTCAAAATCAACCAACGTGGGCTTTCTGGAATTGCCAAAATCGTTGCCAAAAACAAAACGGAAGGAATGGCTTGTACGCCCAACATCCAACGCCAAGCATTCTCACCGATATTGCCTAATAGATAATTAGAAAGGTATGCCATCAAAATACCAAAAACGATATTGAATTGGAACATGGCGACCAATTGCCCACGTTTGGCTGGCGGTGCAATTTCAGAAATATACATCGGTGCGACGACCGACGAAACACCTACACCCAGACCACCGAGGAATCTGAAAATCAAAAAGATAGACCAATCCACTGCATAAGCCGTTCCGATGGCTGACATAAGGTAAGCTATCGCTACCATATATAAGGTGACTTTTCGACCATACTTTTCTGTCGGAATGCCACCAATAAGTGAACCAAGCACAGTACCTATTAAAGCAATAGAAACAGTGATGCCGTGTTCAAAGACACTTAAATGCCATAGTTTTTGTAGCGTTTGTTCGACACCTGAAATAACTGCAGTATCGAAACCAAAGAGAAAACCACCCAAAGCCGCCGTGAGCGACCAAAAGAAGATTTTGGAATTTTGATTCATTGTCTCGTTGTTTAGAATTTTTTTTCTTGTTGAATCAAAGGTAGGTGGACAGCAAAGAAAGACGTTTTAGTATTCGTTCAAAGAGTTCAAGGTTTGATACATGGGCGTAAGTCTTTGATTATAAATACTTTGTCTGGGAAATTATTTTTCCTGATGTCAAAATTGTTACATCAATATCAATATTGTTACATCAGGGTTTAAATAATAATTTTATGAAAAGGAGCTTTCATAAAATACGTTTTTGTTTATCAA
>JAYTMI010000679.1:0-10989 GCA_043728625.1 Saprospiraceae bacterium
ATCGCTTTGAAGGAAATTTTTGCCCGTAAAAATGACTTGAAAACAGCAAATGAGTTTAAAGCACGTCTTGAAACAATAGACGGTGGCGGTAAAAATGCAGAATCTTATTTTAAGCAATAGATAAGAAATGGTGAATGATAAATTTTTAGAAATCATGCATTCACTTCTTATTCATCAATATTCTAAGAATTTTAAATCGGTTAAACAATTGGGTGAGAACCCGCGATGGCTAACATTGCGGGTTTTTTGTTTTACGTCAACTTTAAATTACTGCTTGTCATTTGCTCATTTTTCCTAAATTTGGGTTTTATATGCTTCCATTTCATTAAAATACTGAGGGGGGTGTTACCTCCAAGCCTAACCATCTACGTTAAAACATTAAAATGACTAGTAAAACCACCACTACACCGCTTATCAGCATCGAAAATATTTACAAAGCAAAGGTCAGATTGAAAAATATTGCGCTACACACACCTTTGATGTTTAACCTCAATTGGTCGGAAAAGTATGCTTGCAATATGTATTTCAAAAGAGAAGATTTACAGGTTGTTCGTTCCTATAAAATTCGTGGTGCTTATAACAAAATGTGTACTTTAAGCCAAGAGGCATTGGACAAAGGCATTGTTTGTGCCAGCGCAGGTAATCACGCACAGGGCGTTGCATTGGCTTGTAAATTGCTCAATGTCAAAGGCACTATCTTTATGCCTTCGGTAACACCTAAACAAAAGGTATCGAAAGTAAAGTTTTTTGGACGTGAAAACGTCGAAGTGATATTGACAGGCGATACTTATGATGCCAGTTACCAAGCAGCAAAGGAATATACTGAGGGGCAAGACAAAATTTTCATTCACCCTTTTGACGACGAGCATGTCATAGAAGGACAAGCAACAGTTGCTTTAGAAATAATTGAGGATTGCGATTTGCCTATTGATTATGTCTTTGTGGCGATTGGTGGCGGTGGTTTGGTGGCAGGATTGGGCAGTTATTTCAAGCAAATTTCACCTAAAACCAAGATAATTGGTGTCGAACCCTTAGGCGCACCTTCCATGCACGAAAGTTTGAAACAAGGACACGTCGTTGCTTTAGACCATATTGACACATTTGTGGACGGTGCAGCGGTGAAAAAAGCAGGTGAAAAAACATTTTTAATTGCAAAACAGGTTTTAGATGATATGATTCTTGTACCGGAGGGCAAGGTTTGTACGTCTATACTTCAACTCTATAATGAAGAAGCGATTGTCGCAGAACCCGCTGGAGCCATAACTATAGCAGCACTTGACTTTTATAAGGATGAAATCAAAGGTAAAAATGTTGTGTGTATTATCAGCGGTGGCAACAATGACATCACACGGATGGAGGAAATCAAAGAACGGAGCATGCTCTACGAAGGGCTAAAGCATTATTTCATCATTGATTTTCCGCAACGAGCTGGCGCATTAACAGAGTTTTTGAATCAGGTATTGAGCCCAACTAACGATATTACTCATTTTCAATACATCAAAAAGCAAAACAGAGAGACAGGTCCTGCAGTAGTTGGTATCGAATTGAAAGAAAAAAGTGAGTATGAAGGCTTGATAAACCGAATGGTTGAGAATGGTATTCGTTTTCAGACATTGAATGACAATCCTCGCTTATATGAGCTATTGGTTTAAGCACAAGCAAAAAAACAATAAACATAACATATTCATTATATTCTATTTTTTATTTTGTATATTGCGAAGTAAATTTTTTATATAAACTAAATTAAAACGCTTTAAACTTCAAATAAAATAAAATAAATATTTGTAGTACAAGACGTTACAATGTAATATCTTTGCTTTACGAATCAATTTTAAAAACTTACACAATTTAAAGCTATGAGAGCAGTCATCGTCGAAGACGAAACAAGCGGGATGAAAAACTTACAGAATCTTCTCGCCAAATATTGTGAACATATAGAAGTCGTTGCCACGGCAGAAGATGTAGAAGGAGCAGTCAAAATGTTCAACAATCCAACTGTTATGCCTGATGTTGCTTTTTTGGATATCAGCTTACCTGATGGGTTGGTTTTTCAAGTATTGAACCAAGTTGAAGACATCAATTTCGACATTATTTTTGTCACTGCTTACAAAGATTTCGCTATCAAAGCATGCGATTACGGCTCCATTGGTTATGTCGTAAAACCGATAGACCCCGACGAGTTACAAGCCGCCGTCTCGAGGGTTCGTGCTGGAAAATCCAACAAAATCAAAGAAAGATTGGAAGTCACCAAAGGGTTTTATTCAAATCCAAATGCATTTGGTAAAATGAGCATTTCTGCTGTTGATGGATTTTATTTTATCAATATCAAAGAAATCATGCGCCTTGAAGCAGAAGACAATTACACCCATGTTTTTATGAAAACAGGAGAAAAGATGACCGTTGCCAAAACGATAAAGTCTTATGAAGAACTGTTGTCAGGTGTTAATTTTTTTAGAGTGCACAAACGGCACCTCATCAACTTGAATTTTATGAACAAATTTATTAAAGGTGAAAGCCTTGTCGTTATGGATGACGGTATGAAAATAGACGTGTCGCGTCGTCGTCGTCCACAGTTCATGGAGTTGATGAAACGTTTACAAGTTGAAATACAGGAATTATAGGAGATAGATATTATTATTTTTAACTCATTGATATTCATAGATTTAGATAATTGGGTTATATTTTTTGTTAAAAAAAATATAAGTTATTGCAACTATATTTTGTCGGATTACGTAAATTTTATTATACGCAGAAAACAGACATTTCCGAGAACGAAGCTCTCAGTTCAAACACGACAAACATCAATCTTTTTTGATTAATTTTTACCGTAGTGATTTCCAGATGTTTAAGCATAAACTTAATGCTTATGTTATTAATGAAGAAATTAGTTCTACTGTAATTTTGTTATAAGCGTAAATAATCCTATTTTTAATCCACCAAAACGTTGGAAGACCACCCATGAATAAATTTAAGTCCTTATTGAGCGAAGACCATAACTTACTTAATACGAATTTTACAAATCCAGGTACTATGATGGGAGACAAAAAAGGAGGCAACACCAATCATGGTTCAAAAAGTCTGCAAGACCTGAAAAAGGAGTTGCAAGAACTGACAAGTCAACAGTCCCTTACAGTTGTAGGGGGCAAAGCATTGGAAAAAGACAAATGGAATAACCACTGTGGTGGCATCGTTCCACAATGATTTTTCCAATAATGTCTTATGAACCATCGCTCCGCTTAATTGTGTTGAGCAAAGAATTGAAAAGTTGCAAAACTCAAAAATTGGGAGGCAAGCTTATGCATTGTCTCCCCATTCTTTTTTTAGGAATAAACATTTTAAGTTATCAACTTTTCTTAATTTTGAGACTTATTTTCGGCAAGCACCCCCTCAGTAAAATTTCAAATTATAAAATTTGGAATTTAAAATAAAACCGATGCTTGTCGTTAACAAAATATCCTTAGACATGCCCACTAATGCTCAAGTAACAACGCGTATCAAAGAAATTGAAAATCGCCTCAGTCATATCGAAGACGATGCCAATAAGATGTTGGCACTTAGCGAACTCTCCGAATTTTATACTTTTACGAACATCCGAGAAGCCCAAAAACTATTAGCAGAACTGCAGATTCTGTTACAAAAACATCGACATCCCGACTTTTTGTTGCGTTTTCATCTCAATACTGCCATCGTTGAAAATCAATTTTACAACTATAAATTGTCTGAAATCCATTTCAAACATGCCTTAGAAATCGTCGAAGATCAAGGCAATATTAGTCAACTTGTAGAAGTCTATATTGACTATGCTGGGACGCTTATCAATCTCAACGAGAAAGAAAAAGCCATGGAATTTATTGCAAAAGCACAACGACATCTCGTTGCGTTTCCAGATAAACTCTTGTCTGCTCATTTGATTTGCCGCGAAGGAATTGTTTGGTTGCATTATACTGACTACGACAAAGCGACTGAATTGCTCTTTGAAGCGGAAAAGTTATTTGCGGATATTGAACCTAATAAATTGAAAATAAAGGACTTATACTTTCAAACACTTGTGTATTCGGGGCTTGGACTTATTTTTGAGAAAACAGGAGACCGTGAACGTTGTGTAAAAGCATATCGCCGAGTCGTCGAAATGTGTGAAAAAGCAGGTATCAGAAGTCGTTTAGCATGGCATTACGTGAACGTTGGCAAAGCCTATATGACACTTAACGATTATGACAATGCAGAAGAGTTTTTCCTCAAAGCTGACCGCATTAAAGATGACATTAGCCTGTCTGCAAGGGCACATGCGACCGCCAATTTAGGCTTTTGTTACTACCTCGGTGGGCGTTACGATGAGGCTTTAAACCTCTACAATCGAGCAGAAATCATATATAAACGCAAAACAGATGATTACGAAAATCTATCCATTTTGTCCAGGTGGAAAGGTTTACTTTTTGATGCCATTGGCAAAACAAAACGGGCTGAAAAACGGCTCGTCGAAGCACTCGAACTCGCAAAATTGGATAAAAATACTAAGCAACAAGCCATTATTTGTCGCGACATTGCCGATATGTATGCCGATAAAGGTGATTTCAGAAATGCCTACGACTACGAAGTGCTGCACAACCAATTTGTAAGAAAGTATTATGAAGACACCAATAAAATTAAAATTGACGAGCTTGAATTTAAGTACGAAGCCGAGCGTCGGCGAAAAGAAGCCGAACTACTGCGTTTGCAAGCAACAGGTTTGCAGTTAAAAGCCCTTCGTGCGCAGATGAATCCGCATTTTATGTTCAATGCGCTCAATTCTATTCAATATTATATCAACAGCAACGACCGTGAATTTGCAGGTAAATGTTTGGCTCAATTTGCCAAATTGATGCGTGCAAGCCTTGAATATTCAGAATTAGAAGTCATTTCGTTAGAAAACGAAATCGAGTTTCTGGAAGACTATCTCCTTATCAATCAACAACTTAGGTTTGAAAATCGGCTTGAATATACCCTGACCGTTGACGAAGACATCGAAGAAGATATTATAGGCGTTCCCACTATGATTGTTCAACCGTATATCGAAAACGCCATTGAACACGGCATCAGACCTAAAAAAAGTGGTTTGATAAAAATCGAATTTAAACTCGTTGACGACACCGCTATCCTCTGCGTTATTGAAGATAATGGCGTTGGACGTGCTCGTGCAAGAGAAATTCAAGCCCTCGACGACTACCATTTGAAACATAAATCACGCGGAACGAGCATTACTGAAAAACGTTTAGAGATTCTTCACGCCTCTAAAAAAAATGCGTTTTTTGTAAAGACAATTGACTTGATCGACCCCCTCAGTAATAAACCGATAGGGACGCGCGTAGAAATTCAAATTCCGATTGTAGAAATTCCTTATAAAAATCAAGCGTAATCAACCAATCTACTATTATCAATAATCAACAACTTTATGGTGAAACAAACTTTCATACAAACCACCGAAGCCCCATCTCCTTACGACAACCTCGATAAAATGTCCGTTTCCGAAATGCTGAAAAGTATGAACGAAGAGGATAAAAAAGTACCTTTTGCAGTAGAGACTGCTTTACCTCAAATTGAGGCATTCGTAAAGGCTGCTTACGAGCGTATGCGCGAAGGCGGACGGCTTTTCTATATCGGTGCAGGTACCAGTGGACGTTTGGGTATCCTTGATGCCTCTGAGATTCCACCGACCTATGGCGCGCCGACCGATTGGGTCATTGGAACGATTGCAGGAGGCGACCATGCCATTCGCAATGCCGTTGAATTTGCCGAAGACGATGAGGAACAAGCTTGGAAAGACCTAAAACTTTTCAATCCCGATGCCGATGATATTCTCGTGGGGATAGCCGCTTCGGGCAGAACACCTTATGTAATTGGGGGCTTAAGAAAAGCCCGTAGAGAGGGGTTGCTCACAGGCTGCATCGTTTGCAATGCTGGCTCACCCGTTGCCGCAGAATCTGAATTCCCCATTGAAGTCGTCGTCGGTTCTGAATTTGTTACAGGCTCAACGCGTATGAAATCGGGTACAGCGACTAAGCTCGTCCTCAATATGATTTCAACCAGTTTGATGATAAAAATGGGTCGAGTCAAAGGCAATCGTATGGTAGATATGCAGTTGACCAACGAAAAACTGGTCAATCGAGGTGTTAGAATGATTATGTTTGAATTGGGCGTGGACTTGAAAACCGCCACAACCTTGCTCAACGAACATGGCTCGGTTAGGCGTGTTATTCAAAATTTTAAGCAACCATGACCCCCTCAGTATAAAACCTCGAAAACGAGGTAAAAGGCAAAAAGAGATAAAACAAACAGCGAAAGTGTCATTCTGATGCTTTCGTTGTTTTTTTAGCGACAAAATGTCAGTTGCACTTTAGTCAATCTGCCATTTTGACCGCTATTACGACTTGGTATTTAAATTGCAATTATGGTTTCAACATTATTGCTTATTTTGATGTTGAATACATGATAGTCCGTTAGAAGACTCAAACACATTTTCTAAACTTCAAAATCAAAAAAAATGAAATTAGATATTTCGATACCGAAGGAATTATTAGCACAAATTGATTTTGCCAACACCGTCACTGGCGGTATGATCGAAACAAACGCTCAAGCTTGGCGCGAAGAAGATGGCTATAAATTGGTCTTAAAAGCACCGAGTGTGGATATAGATAAAATTCAAATCCAAACAGCAAACCAGCGATTTATGGTTTACTATATGATAGACGTATTGGAAGGTAAAGAGCAAATGCCTTTCTTTTTAATCAACTTACCGCTTTCGCCAGAAGTAGATGTGGAACGCATTTCTGCAAAATTTGAAAATGGACGCATATATATACGTGCACCGTTCAACGATTGGGCAAAAGGCGAAGCGCATCATATTGTCATTGATAAATATTGAAAAAAGATTAGTTTGAGAAATATGGTTTAACACACAATTTTAATGGCTCTAAACATCGTTTAGGGCTATTTTTTCATATACCTCTCGCCAACGCTCCCACCCCTCAGTATTTGAAAAACTGCTATTATGCCAAAGCGTCATAAAAGTACCACCAACCATTTGGGTCTCTTTTATCAATATTTTGACACATTCAATGGCTTCATCTGGGCTCAATTTAAGATAATCTCGAAGAGTCACATCCATCACTTGAAAAGGGTGAATCCACAAATCCGTCACTTCATTTTTTGTCAAATCGAACCAACGAAAAGGTGTGGCAATACTGGCTCGAAAACCAATATCATCAGCATAACCCATTGAATAATCTTGTTTTACGCTTAATGCTAAAAGATTATGATACGTTTCGGGAAACCGCAATTTGAGAAAATGCTGGCGACTCAAAAGAAGTGGTTGGTTGGTTAATCTTCCAAATCTTTCTTTCTCTTTTTTCAAAATACCCAAATCAAAATTAGACCTATAAGAAGGATGTAAACCCACGGCGTAATTTGATGAAATAAAACGAATAAGCTCTTGAAAAGCCGAATTACGAACATCTGGGTTTTTATCAAATTCGGCATGGTCGCCCAAAAGCAAAAAGAAAATAGGCTTAAGATTATTCTTTTTATGGACATCAAAAATATAGGCAAAAGTAAAATCTGGGTCGCCTTTTACCCCCCTCAGTATATTTGCCCTATTTTTTAATTCTACAACATTCAAATGAATCATATCTTTGAAAAAGCCGCCTATGGTTCTAAAAAAGCCTTTGTTTTTATATTTCCAAGGCATATCAATATCAAAAGTCGGTTGAAACCGATATTGCGGCAAAATCGTTTTAAGTTCTGGAAACAACTCATTTAATCGTTTATTTATTTCCATAACCCATTGATTGACAATAGGTTTTTGTAAAAAATTAAACTTTTGAGCAATACTATGTTTAGCAGAAAAACGATTATGATTGTCCAATAAAGACGGGTCAACGACATATTCTTCATAGCGCGTAACGAGTAAGAATATGGCTGCTAAAACATCAAAATCAAGAGGCGATGAGTGAAGGAAATAAGAAAAATCAATATCTATATGCTTCCTCAAAATTTCATTTTCAAACAATATTGTCTGGTTTTGAATAAAAAACGCTTGTTTTGGAGGTATTTCTCCTAAATTACTGAGGGGGGTCTTGTTATAAAATATTTTAGGCAATTCGCTATGGCGATACTCCTTTTCATTTTGAGTAAAAATAATAGTCAAACCCAACAAATCTTGAAAAACAAGTTCTGCAACATAAACCAAACGATGGGTTATCGTATGAGAAAAAAAAACGATTGAGTTGTTATACATTAAGAAATTCTAAATTTTATATCAATTAAGTAAACAAATTTTAGGCTTTGACTGATAAATTCTCCAAAAATAGGGCGTAATTTGCCATCTTAATTCTACATTTAGAAACAATCGTAGCTTTTTCATAAAAATCCTTTACTATCATCTAAAAATAAAGACTTAATTCTATATGTCTAAAGAAACCAACAACACAGCAGCAGAAAACAACAGCGGCGCAATGGGCATGTTCGGCGACATGAGCTTGTTGCGCGAAATCATCATGGGTCCTAAAGTCATAGAATATGAGCAAAAGTTCACAGATACGGATACACTTATTCAGAAAAATGACAATACAACTCAGGCTCTCATTAAAAAAATTAATGACGAGACTTTAGCGCACATTCAGAAAAATGAAGATGCCACTAAAGCTCGTTTTGAAGCTTTTGAACGTGACATAAACGCTCGTTTTGACCGTTTGGAGGAATTGCTGAACCAAAATGTTGACAAGATCAATACTCAGATGAACAATATGAGTAAAAATGACAAAGCAGGTTTGGCTGATTTACTCGTCGAATTGAGTAAAAAATTGAAAGACTAAATATGACAAACGGGCAATTGCAAGAACCACAAGACGAGACCGTATTGATGTCGCAACTCAAAGAGATTTTGTTGCGCGAAGACCGTTCTGCCCTTGAAGAATTGCAACGCACCCTAAACGAAAAGCAGTTATTGGCTGAAAAAATCAATCCTATTGTTGAAGATCATTTGACATTTTTAAGGCAAAATTTCCCTAAAGAATACGCCAAAATCGTCAATCGAATGGTTGAACAAAAATTAAAATCAAGCCAAACAGAGATTTTAGATGTTATTTATCCTGTTATGGGAAAAATGATAAATAAATATATTGCTTTTCAATTTCAAGAAATGAAAGACAGTATCAATGCGCGTATTGATGCACTTTTTTCACAACAAGGTATTTTCTGGTGGATTAGGAACAAAATATTTGGCATTGACAACGCAGAAATGCTGTTATCGAGTTTAGATATCCCTATCATAGAAGAAATTTTTGTTATTCAACGCGATTCGGGTTTGCTTTATGGTAGTGCTGCATTGTACCCAACCGTCAATCGAGATGTCGTTGCAGGCATGTTAACGGCAATAAAAAGTTTTGTCGAAGATGCGTTTGAACGTGAGCACGAGGATTTAGAGATGATTCAATACGGCACTTATAAAATCCTTATAGAAAATATGCCCTCACATTATTTCGCCTTAGCGATGAGTGGTTCAGTTTCAAATACTGAGGGGGCAGTTTTACGGAATCAAATTATTGATTTCATTCAAGAAAATGAGCTATTACGAAGTAACAACTTTGATTCAACCACTCAAGAACAAATTTCACAAGCTCTTGACAATCAATTTATTGCACCGCAAAGAGAGCGGTTGCAAAAAATAAAAATAAAACAGAATCCAACAAAATGATTAGCAAAAAAGTCATACTTACAGGTAGTTTCGGGGTCGGTAAAACCTCGCTTTTCAATCGTTTTATCTACCAACAATTCACTGATAAATACATGACCACCATCGGGGTAAAGGTCAATAAAAAAGACATTTCCGTTGAAGACGAAGAGGTTTCTATGCTGTTATGGGACATCGCAGGAGAGATATCGCAAGACAAAGTTCCCGCTTCTTATTTTCTGGGAGCGAGTGGCATCGTCTATGTTGTTGATTTAAGCCGCCCCTCAACTTTTGACAATATGGTTACTGATGTTCAATTTTTAACCGATTTACTGCCAGATGCTTCACTTATTATTGTTGCAAATAAACTCGACCTTGTCAATGATGAGCAATTAGAAGAAATCAAGCAAAACATTAAACAAAAATGGGATTACGCAACAAGTGCTAAAACGGGTGAGAACGTTGAAGATATGTTCATCGAACTTGCTAAAAAATTAATCGCAAATCATTGGTAATGCAAGACACTGCAACACAATTAAATACAAATATAAACAAAGTGGCTCATCAGCAAATTTTGATGGATTCTCATGGTTTCATACTGGAGAGTACAGACACTATCTTTTCAACATTGCCACAACGGCATCGCCCTGTGACGGAATGGTCACCGTTTATTGAGAGTATTTTTCCTGTTTTAATTAATTTGGATCTTGATACTCCTGAGATTTTTATTCCTCGTGTTGAGTTCAAATCCAATGGCGTTACATCGTATTATGATTGTTCCTTTTTATGTATAGAATGGAATGGCATACAACCAACCATTGTCTGGAATATATTTGAAAATACAGAAGACATTGAAAAAATTCAACAAGAACAGCAAGAAATCAATGATGCTCGTCTGCAAGATGAAGCATGATTTTTAAATAAAAACACGCGTCAAGTTTTGAACTTGACGCGTGTCAATTTATTAAAAATCAATAATTTACGAACCAATAATTGATGTTATTCTAACCCTGCGCAATCATTAAATTTTGATGCCCTTCAATAATATTCAACTTGTCATAAATCACGACTTCAATCGTTTTATCGCTTAGATTTATCACTTCAACACCCGTTTTAGCCACTTTAACCTCCATAATCGCCCCTCTAAAACGGACTTTGAAAGCTATAGATTGCCATTTTTCAGGCAAATAGGGATTAAAATGAACCTGTCCATTTTTCACACGCATACCACCAAAGCCTTGAACAACTGACATCCATGTACCTGCCATAGATGTTATGTGCAAACC